>JBFMDF010000015.1:0-16858 GCA_040753935.1 Bacteroidota bacterium
AAATTATTGAAATTACATTCCTCTCTTCTTACTATTATTGTACCACACGAGCCAACTGTTGAACACTTAGAAGAATTGGAGAACAAACTTGAACGCCGTTGTTCTTTTATACGTTTTTCCGAAATGAATAAGTACAACGGTGAACAGGTCATACTCATTGATAGCATTGGAATTTTGGTCGCACTCTATCAGTACGCTCATGTTGCTTATGTGGGTGGAAGTTTTCGTCAGGGTGTACATAACGTTCTTGAGCCTGCTGTCTTTGGCATTCCTGTTCTCTATGGACCAAAACACTTGAATTCTCAAGAAGCCATTGAATTAGCAAACCGCGGTGGAGCTTTTGTTGTCCAAAACGAAAAAGAACTTTATCGACGACTTCGTTCGCTGCTCGAAAACGACGATCAACGAAAGCGTGCCGGGGTAATTGCCAAATCGTTTGTGGAAGAAAATTGCGGTGCGACCGAACGATTCTTGCAATACTTTGAACCATACATCAAACCATGATCTCTCCACTCGTTAATGTTGCGCTTCCCCTTCCTCTTACGCAACTATTTACATACACTGTCCCGAATTTTTTGGCGGATTTCATCCAACGTGGATCAGTAGTAACTGTTCCTTTCGGAAAAAAAATATTGACCGGTGTTGTCATTGAATTCACTCAGGCAAAACCTTCGGTCACCTTAAAGTCCATCCTCGACGTACTTCCTTCCTCTATTCAACTTTCGGAGGAACAGTTAAACACCGCGCGTTGGATAAGTGAATACTACAACGCCCCAATCGGCGAAGCTACGAAATTATTTTTGCCTGTTGG
Source organism: Bacteroidota bacterium (assembly GCA_040753935.1). Classification (GTDB taxonomy): domain Bacteria; phylum Bacteroidota; class Ignavibacteria; order UBA10030; family UBA8401; genus SpSt-333. Next base: position 812 of record JBFMDF010000015.1, read on the forward strand.
AATAAGCAACATCAGCGAGGCTCTTGTTTCACTGGCTACATATAATTTTTCAACCGTGGTTTCCAAACAAAACAACGACGAAGTTTCACGTATCATTACCTTGCTAAGCAAAGAATCGCTTACAATCCGACAGTTGCAAAAAATCACTGGCATCAAATCAGTCTATGCCATTGTCAATAAACTTACAAAGGAAGGATTGCTGTCAATTGAAGAACAACCGGCGATACGTCCTTCAATAAAAAAAGAATTGTTCCTACGACGCATACCCAATTTGAGTGATGTATCGATAAAGCACAAAAAACAAAAAGAAATTTTTGAAAAGTTGTCTCAACTCAGCGTCGAAGAGATTTCTGTAAAAGAATTTCTCAAATCCGCGTCATTTTCACTTTCATCACTGAAGTCACTTGCCGGCAAAGGAATGGTCGAGCTTTTCTATAAAGAAGTTGAACGAAAACATCGTTTTGAGCCCGACGACCAAGCACACCGATCGTTGTCTATTCAATTAAATACCAGCCAACAACAGGCAGTGGATTCGGTTGTTCGTGCACTTTCGCTTTCCTCTCACCATACATTTCTCCTGCATGGTGTAACAGGAAGCGGAAAAACACAGGTGTACATCGAAACCATCCGAAAGGCATTGGAATTGGGAAAATCTTCCATTGTGCTTGTTCCGGAAATTTCGTTGACACCACAGACCGTACGACGTTTCCAAATCCATTTTGGAGAACTGGTAATTTGGATGCACAGCAAACTATCGGCTGGTGAGCGATATGATGCATGGCGATTAACAAAAGAGGGAAAGTATAGAATTGTGATCGGTCCTCGTTCGGCAGTGTTTGCACCGGTAAAAAATCTTGGTCTGATTGTTGTCGATGAAGAGCATGAAGCTTCGTACAAACAGTTTGACGCAATGCCGCGATATCATGCACGCGATGTTGCGATTGTTCGCGGAAGGTTGAACAATGCTACAGTCCTGCTCGGTTCTGCTACCCCTTCAATCGAATCTTATGCCAATTGTTTGGAAGGAAAATATACGTTGCTGACATTGCCCGAGCGAGCAGATAACGCACAACTTCCACCGGTAGAAATTGTCGATATGGTTGAAGAGCGCAAACGCCGCTATGACCAAATGAAAATACGAGCAAAAGAAGTCGGGAAAAAGGCGTTCGAAAATGCCGCAAAAAGTATTTCCTCATTCCTCGAAATGAAAATCCGAGACCGGCTTGAAAAAAAAGAAGGGATCATCCTGTTGCAGAACAGACGAGGGTTTGCGCCATTCATCGAGTGTAACAGTTGCGGACACGTAGAACAGTGCGAGCGGTGCAATGTAACGTTAACCTATCATGCTACAAAAAAACATCTCCGCTGCCACTACTGCGGCAAAGTAAAACCAGCGCCGACAACCTGTACCAAATGCGGCGGTTTTGAATTTTCAATGCGAGGATTTGGAACTCAACGTGTAGAAGAAGAGCTGATTACATTATTTCCTGAGGCGCGTATTTTGCGAATGGATCTCGACACCACCTCCCGAAAACATTCACACGAAAAAATTCTCCAACAATTCGGAAATGGAGATGCAGATATTTTACTCGGTACACAAATGGTTGCCAAGGGATTGGATTTCCCACGAGTAACACTGGTGGGAGTCATTTCAGCTGACACACAAATGATGTTGCCGGATTTTCGCTCGGCAGAACGAACATTTCAATTGCTGACACAGGTTGCCGGCAGAGCGGGAAGAAGTACGTTGAGGGGAGAAGTTGTAATTCAGACATCACAACCATTGCACTACGCCTTGAAACATGTGCAAGACCATGATTACGTTGGGTTCTACACTGAAGAACTTGCATTCCGGAAACAAATCGGGTATCCGCCGTTTTCCCGAATCGTTGTTGTTGAACTGAAGGGAAGAGATGAAAAGAATGTTGAGTCTATCGCACAGCAATTTGGGAGATCACTCTCCACGCATTTGCCCACCACCGAAATTCTTGGCCCTTCGCCCGCCGTACTTTCAAAAATTAAAAATGAATACCGCTGGCATATTCTTGTGAAAGCGGATAAGGCAAAGGATAAAAACGGTACCCGCGCGAGATCGTCAGTCGCGCGGGTTGCAGAAGAGATGCAAAAAGCATCTGTCACAAAGAAAGTAAAAATTATCGTAGATGTTGATCCAATCGGAATTCTTTAGGGCTACATTCCAAAACCTACACCAACAAATACTTTAATCAACGTCCACACAACAAACACACCACCCACAACGCCAATCGCTTTGCCAAACGACACATTCCAAATTTTTGACAAACCAACAGCGGCTACATACATCATCCAGAATTCAAAAATGTTCACTGCCGCCAACATTTTATGCACTTTGTCTGTTGGGTCGAAATTGGAGACAAACAACGATGCCGCCGGTTGTGCATAGAGTGATCCCATTGCTATGACGATCACCATGGTAACCAATGTTGTTACCGGTGTGATGTACCACGAAAGCCCGTACACTTCCAGCACTTTTCCGTAGGTAACAGCAGATTGAAATGCAATTTTTCCAATCAGCCAGTACACTAACGTGTACACAAACAACGCAAAGGCCATCGCAATAATAACGCCGATGGCGCCAAAGACAAGAAACATCGGCGAACCAGGTTTTGAGAACTCCATTGCTTTGTCAACTTGTTCCTGCGTCATCTTTCCTTCGGCAACTTGTTTCTCCATTTGCTTTCGTTGTGTCTCTACCATTTCATCTTGAATTGCCGGTTGCGTAAAAACAACAAATGTAAAGACCAACGACATGATGATGGCAACAATGAATGGAATACTCCAGTTCGACGCTTTCGGCTCTGTCGAAGCAATGGTTTGGTACACTTCTCCCGGCGATGTCAGAATCCCCACAAATCTATCGGCAACAGAAAGTTCCTGTGTTGGTTCAGTGGTGTGGATTTCTTCAGGCATAGATGTGCTCCTTTCAATTGTTAGTTTTGGCGCTCTATGTTACTAAATGAATATTGAACAATCAAATAAAGTTTTTCAAGTTGAATACTGACTCAAAAAGTTGTACATAGTCATAAGTTTTATACACAGTACTATTAAATACAAAGTTCTAAAACTATCCAGCACTCTACTTTTTAGAATTTTGTGCTTACAATTTAGCTTTTCATTATCCGTATGTTTATTACCTTCGAAGGCATTGATTTCTGCGGCAAGACAACGCAGGCAAAACTGCTGATTGAGAAGTTACAAGCATTGAATCACCATGTCATTTTCCTGCGTGAACCGGGAGGAACAATCATTTCCGAAAAAATTCGGGAAGTGTTGCTTGATAAAAACAATTTGAAGATGACGCAAATAACCGAACTGCTGCTGTTTTCTGCCAGCCGGGCACAACTGGTCAGCGAAGTCATTAAACCGGCGCTTCAAGCAAACAAGATTGTGGTGTGCGATCGGTACCACGATTCAACTACAGCATATCAAGGATATGGGCGAGGGTTGAATATTGGTGCGGTGAAAACTATCAATCGCGTTGCCACTGCCGATGTCATTCCGACCAAAACATTCTTCATCGATATTACCGTGAAAGAAATGTATGAACGCCGTACGGCAAAAAACCATGAAGCAGACCGGATGGAAATGAGTGATGAAATATTCTACCAGCGCGTCCGCAACGGCTACCACGAACTTGCGAAAGCAGAACCCGAACGTTTTGTGGTTATCGATGGAAAACAAACTATCGAAACCATACATGAAGAAATCTGGAAGATTGTAGAAGAATTACTGCCGATAGAGGAAGGTTAAACCTTGCAAAGGTAGCAACCGTTGCAAGGTGTTAATTGACAAACACTGAATCTCGCAACGGTTCTCCTTCCGGTTGGCGAATATTGATTTTAAACCACCCCCGCTCTGTTGCCACACAGCGGTACTCTTTTCCATCCAGATACACCATCACTGCGGGACAAATTGACTCTCCGGTGTACTCTCCAATCACCGCCAGGTCAAGTTTACGCGGTTCCAGTGACACATCGAAGTACGAAAATGAATAACAGCCATTCGTGCCAATTGTGCCGAACAATTGAATAGCAATGGTGTCATTCAAACGAACAGCCGGCGGATGCGCAATACTATCCACCTTCACAATGAATAAATACGATGTCTTGGTTGGCTCGGTGGAACAGGAGAGAAGAATCAGCGTAAGAAAAGGAGTTATGGTTATCAACTGTCTCATCGATCTATGCAAAAGGTATTTCATTTTATCGTAAACTACAAGATATCATCTCAAGATTCCAATCTTCCGCATACACTCGTTGCACAGTGTTGCCCCTTTCACATCAATATCATCCACCGTTGTGGAGGAGTGCATTGCACAGTCGTAATTTTTGCAGTGAATCAATCCGTATGTATGACCAAGTTCATGCACCGCTTCTTTCAGCGACCGTTCAAAAAATTTGACGTTATCCGGCGGTAGTCCATACATCGAATCATCGAGCCGGTAGGTAGACATAACGGCGGCAATGCCATTCAACTGCGCCTCACCGAACACATACGTCAGCACAGGAACAAATAAATCAACCGAAGTAATGCCGAGAATTTTTGATGTTCCGTCTGACTGTTGCAGTAATTCGTTCAGTAGCAGTGTAGAGTTGTACTGTGCGCGGGAAAAATCATACACCCGATCAACTAAACCACGAACGGAAGATTTAATGAGAACAGTGGTATGAAATACATCGGCAAGGGGAGCGCTCAGTTTGTGGACAATCTCTTCTTGAACGGGAACAAGCGGCACGAGGATGATGCGAAGCATTCTTCGACTAAGATGCATTCTACTATTGGACTGTTGGATGCCTGATGTTCGATACTCGATGTTTATCAACACTCTTTCTTCACCAAGGGAATTCATCCGGCATCACTGCACAGCTCGGAGTAAACATCCGTCATCAGGTATCCGGAGTTATGGTTTCTTCAATCCGTACTTGGCAATTTTATTGTAGAGTGTTACACGGTCAATATCAAGAATTTCGGCGGCACGGGTAATATTCCAGTGAGTAGAACCGAGCACGGCTTCAATATGTTGACGTTCAACTGCGGCAAGCGTATCGTCTTTGGGTCCTTCATGCTTCACAATATTTTGAAACGGCAGATCACTCGGACGGATGGACGGCGGAGACGCCAGCACCATTGCCCGTTCGATGACATTTTCCAATTCGCGCACGTTGCCGGGCCAATCGTATCGCACCAGCAAATCCATCGCATCAGCGGAAATTTCTTTGACCGCTTTATTCATCACTGCCGAATATTTTTGTACGAAGAATTGCGCCAACAGCGGTATATCCATTCTTCGCTCGCGCAACGGCGGAATGGAAATGCTGAAGACATTGAGGCGATAGTAGAGATCTTCTCTGAACGAGCCGTCTTTAATTGCCGCTTCAAGATTTCTGTTCGTTGCACAAATAACGCGAAAGTCGCTGGAGATCAATTCATTTCCGCCAACCCTTGTGAACTGTTTTGTCTCAATCACACGAAGCAATTCAATCTGCATTTTCGGACTAACGGTACCAATCTCATCCAGAAAAATTGTACCACCATCTGCCATTTCAAATTTTCCTTTGCGTCGGTACTGTGCACCGGTAAATGCGCCGCGTTCATGACCAAAGAGTTCGCTTTCGAGCAATGTTTCCGCTACCGCTCCACAGTTCACAGTAATAATCGGGAAATATCGTCGCGCGCTGTTGGCGTGTATCGTCCGTGCAATCAATTCTTTTCCCGTTCCGCTTTCGCCGCGAATCATCACCGTCGTATCGGTTTGCGCAACGGTCAGCGCAAGATCAATCACCCGCTTAATCTGGGGACTTTCGCCGACAATTTCATTGGCGCTGGTAATTTCATTGATCTGCTGACGCAGTCTTGTATTCTCGTCTGTTAATTCTTTTTGTTGTATAGCATTCGATACGAGATGCGAGAGATGGTCAGGATCGATCGGCTTGGTGACGTAATCAAACGCCCCGTCTTTCAACGCTTGCACTGCTGTCTCAACAGAGGCAAACGCCGTTGCCATAATGATCTGTGCAGTCGAATCAATGTCACGAAGCCGTTTCAACAACTCCATGCCGTCCATCCCCGGCATTTTAATATCGAGGATGATGACATCCCACGGCCCTTTATCCATTTTTTTCAGTGCTTCGCTTGCATTTTCTGCTGCCTCAACTTTGTAGCCGTCTTGTAGAAACCATTTTGTCAACGATTCGCGAACGATGGCTTCATCATCGACTATGAGAATGCCGTATTTTTTCTTCTCTGTCATTATGTATTCTCCCTTGATGAAAAGAGATTACCCCCTCATCCATTCTCCTGCTTCGCCGGTAATGTAATGGTAAAGGTTGTTCCTTTATTCGGTTCCGACTGTACCTCAATCGAACCGCTGTGTCGTTCCACAATGCCGTATACAACGGCAAGTCCCAATCCCGTTCCTTTCCCTTCGTGCTTCGTTGTATAAAACGGCTCAAAAATATGTTCCACGTCTTCTTTGCAGATGCCGATGCCGGTATCAGCAACGGTGATGGTAATCGTTTTGGGCTGACTCCGTTTTACCATGATGCGCAATTCTCCTCCCTGCGGCATCGCTTCTACCGCATTAATTTCAAGGGCGAGCAGTGCTTGTTCAATTTGTTCCGCATCGCAATACACATGAGGAAGATTCGGTTCACACTCCTTCACCAGGGTAATGTTGTTCATGTTCAAATGGTGAGCGATGAGTTTTAGACTTTGTTCTACAATAGCAAGCAGATCGTTTTCTTTCATCTCGCCCACTTTTCTGCGGGAAAAGAGAAGAAGATTTTTCACAATGGTGCCGCAGCGCGATGTTTCATCAGAAATCATCTTCAACTCAGAAAAAATTTCTGCCCGTTCTTGTTCGGTAAGGTCAGGATGTTGCAGACGTTTGCGAATCAACTTCGCGTACGTCAAAATTCCCTCCAGTGGATTGTTCAGTTCGTGTGCAACGGTTGCGGCAAGCGTGCCCAGCGAAACCATCTTTTCTACTTGAATGAGGTTTGCCTGCGCTCTGCGTAGTTCCTCTGTTTTCTGTTGAATGCGATCTTCCAACGTTTGATTTAACTGCCGCAGTTCTTCCTGCGTTTGCTTCAACGTTCGGGTCATGTGATTAAATGAATTGGTCAACGCTCCAATTTCATCGTTAGTGCGGACATCAATAGTATATTCGAGATTTCCCTTCATCACTTCTTCGGTGCCCAGACGAAGACGGTGAACGGGAATGTTGACCGTGCGCCAAATAAACACGCCGCAAAAACCGATCAGCAACAGCAACATCACTCCTGCACCAGTGTATTGAATGAACTGCAGTTCAGCAATGTTCTGTTCCATTTCCGACAGCGGCATCATCACATCCAGCACACCCAGCACGGTTTGCGATGAGGGATGAGCGTGGCACGCCGCCTCATAGCAACTCGCCTGATTGCGTATTGGGGTTATAACTCCAATCATCCGCTCGCCAGATGAAGACGTAAAGCGACGGAACAACTCTATATTCGTCGGTACAACAATGTTCGACGGCTCACGCGAATGGCAGACGTAACACGCTTCTGCATTCATATCCACCACTTTTCCGCGTTCGTGTTCAACGGTTGAAAAGGAGATTTCTCCTTTTTTATTGTAGATGCGAATGTTGCCGATGCCCGGTTCATTACCGATCGTGTTGATGATATGATAAATATCTTCTCTCCGATTCAACAACATGCTATAGTGCGTCGATCGTTTAATGACATCGCTGATACGAAGCGCCGTGGAGAGTGACATTTGCTCAAGACGTTCGGTCTGTACGCGGATCATCAGAAATGTTAAGCCGGCTACCGAAGCAATCATGACGATGATGATTCCCACAAGAAGTCGGAAGGCAAGTACGCGAGTCAGTTTCATGTGAAGTGCCCTTCACGATAGAAGCAAGAGAGTTTTGCTTTCTTTCAACTCTCCGTGTTGTCGACACTGGCGATAGGATTCCGTCAATGCCGCTGTGCGGTTGTACATCAAGAGGGGACTGTTGAAAAGTACAGCGATAATGAATGAACAGCAAGTGGAATTACCGAGAATGCAGATGCAACAGTCTGAATAATAATTGTGTGTAACGTTTTTCTCCGACAAACTGCTCGATTGTTTCTATGCGGATGCCTCCATCGAACATCAAGGTACCGATATCTTTCCGATGTTTATTCAACGTTGAATTCAGTAACAATTCCACTTTATGAATATCGTCACTCAGCCGAATGCGATATTCATCTGCCGTATAGTAGCGAGAAACCTCTTCCCTTTCTGATGTTGCGGCTATCGTCAAAATCCATCCATGGTAATATGGATCGCTGGCCACCAGTGCCGGTTGTGATAAAAGTTCTCCGTTGCTCTCTACCACTACACCTGGTAGCGACGAGTGAATGGCAAATGTTTCATTATCTCGGATAAACCAAGCAAAGGGCAAATCTTTTTCTATCCGTGAATGCGGTGTTACCATTACCGTGCTTCGCACCGGATGTAAGAGATGTCCCAAAAAACCATTGATGCCGATTCGATAAGTATTGTGTTCCAGTTTTTGTACCCACGTATGATTGGGAAAATACATACGGTCTTCCGGCAGTGGTATTTGCCTAAGCGGTTTCATCAATTGTTGTATGACAGAATGAAAGAGCTTTTTTGACGTATCAGGCAGCGCTGTCTGTCGAACGTCAATATCGCTTTGTATCGCCGCCCGTTCTGAAAATGGATGGTGCTGTGAACGCATCATTTTTTCGAACGGACACACTTCGCACTCAAAATTCTTATCACACAACTTGTAGTTCACTAACCCCGCGTCCATCCAGATGCAGTGATTCTCATTTTCGGGGATTACGGTATGTAATCCGGTTCCCATACAACGCCATCCGTTGAATGTCAGAATAACTTTAATTTCTCATCTCAACCAGTTGAGATACCGATTCAATATCATGCTTCCATACTGCCGCCGCATGTACCGGCGCTTTCTCTTTATGCGCTGTTTCGTAGGTAAACACCGGGAAGTACTTCGCGATGAAATAAAACGCGATAAAACCGATTGTTACAATCATCATCGTAATGGAAAACTCCATTACAGACGGCAGATAGGTTGTCCCCGACCATCGTTCCATACCGGTGATTGCAATGTTCATCCTATTCATGATAAATCCGAGCACCACCATCACGGCTCCGACAAACAGTCCGGTGGTACTGCGGCGTACGTTTTTCTGCACCAACAACGCAAACGGAACAATGATACCGACAACGACTTCGAGCCAGTAAAGGTACGTTTCGATACGTGGCTCAAATAACAGCGAAAACATTTTCCGATCGGCAAGATCAACAACTTTCATTGTTGCATAAACACCAAGCATCACGACACAAACACGAGCAATGTCGCTGAGCAGATGCAATTCCAACCCTCGGTTGAACGCACGACTGCTGAGGAATGATTCAAAGATAATCATGGCGCACCCTGCCGCAATGGCTGAAACATAAAAGAAGACCGGAATGTAGGCAGAATACCACAGCGGATACAACTTTTCCGGCACAATAAGATACAACGAGCCGAGCGACGACTGGTGAAGCGTTGAAAGAAGTATGCCGGCGATAATTAACGGAATACTGATTTTTTTAATCATTGCCATTGTTCGCGTCAGTTTGAACTTCTCAAGAACGACGGGAGCAAATTCGAGTGCCAGTACGGTGGTGTACAACATGACACACCACGCCACTTCAAACATGACCGAGCGTGGATTCCACATGATGATGGCATGCCATATCTGCAACGGTCTGCCGAGATCGAACATTAATCCGACGATCACCAGCAAATAACCAAGAAACGCGGTAAGAATAGTCGGACGGATAATCGGCTCGAATCGCTTAATGTTAAAGATGTAGACAATTGCCGCCAGTGTAAACCCGCCCGCAGCAAGACCAACGCCGCATAGCACATCAAACCCGATCCAAATTCCCCACGGAAATTGGTCGCTTAGATTTGTCGATGCACCGAGTCCGTGAACATACCGAACATACGTTGAATACAATCCTGCAGTCAAAATAATTGCTGCAACTATTTTCCAGAATGTGAACGTTGTCATGAACTTTTTCATAATGGCACCTATGACTGACCTTGTGCAGATGATTGCGAACCGTCAACAGCGCTTCGTTCGCGCATTTTTTTCTCATACTCTTTTACTTCGTCTCTACGATTAGTTATCCACCAAATGCCGAACAACAACACGCCACCCACAGAAACAACGCCGGGAATTTTCGCCAGTGCATTCCACGTTAACTGCGGCAACGGAGTTGTCTGCAATTGTGTATGGAATCCTAACTTCTCAAACGGCACCGATGAAAGATACAGCACCGATGTCCCACCCACTTCATGTTCACCGTAAATTTTGTGCACATACTTCTCCGGTTCGGCGTTTATTCGCTCGTACGCTTCTTTCAGTAACTCATCGCGTTCACCAAATTTCGTTGCACCGGTTGGGCATGCTTCTGAACATGTAGTCGGCAACCCCTGAGCCAATCGCTCATGGCAGAAGACACACTTTTGCACCCGCGGATAAGTACTCGACCATTCATAGCGCGGCACTTGAAATGGGCATGCCTGCATGCAGTAACGACAGCCGATGCACTTGTCTGCATCGTACACGACCGGACCTTCCGGCTTCTTGGTAAAAGCGCCTACCGGACAAACAGAAACACAAGTCGGGTCATCGCAATGCTGGCACAACCGCCGAACAAAAACGCCGTCGTATTCTTCAAGCGCAGTGTAGGCAGTTGGCGAAAGAGATTTCTCTTCGTCTGCAGGAAGGTGATTTGCTTCTTTGCACGCCGCTTGGCATGCATTGCAACCGATACATAGTGTAAGATCAATCAGAAGAGCTTTTTTCGTAGCCATGCTTTCCTCGTCTTTCACTCAATACGAAGAAATTCATTTTCGAATTTCTTGCATTGTTCAGGATTGAGATTGTCCATAATGCCGCTTGCAGGAAGCCCGCCATCTTGCAAAAAGGCCGGCGCTGGTGTTGCCAAACGCGCAAAGAAATCACGCAACCGTCCCAACTCTTCTTTCAACCAGATGCGCGTGTCTTCACCAAGATAGAATGCCCGAAGATCGCTGGTGCGTGCCGGTGTAATCATATACGCCCACCCTTCACTGAAAAGTGCTTCGCTGAGAATACTTGGATTGGTCGCCAATGAAGCATTCATACTATCGATTGTTCCATCGATCGGTGAACGAATAATCACTTCATTTTCTCCCTCGACAATACGCAAGATTGGCTCCCCTTTTTTCACCTGCTCACCGTTGTTTTTCAACAACGCTATCTTTGGTTTCGAGAACATTCGCGCAAGAAAATCATCAATCCCTAATTGCACTTTGCCGGACGGAAACAGTGATAACCAGGTATGTGATTTGGTGAAAAAAATTCCAGCCGGCGTGCGCATGGGAATGGCTTTCGGCAACGGTTGAACAGCCACTGGAGCTGTTTTCTTCTGGCGGATAAAGTAATCGATCATCAAAAAAATGATGATCATCGTGATGAAAAGTAATACAGTCATTGTTATCTCCTTTCAATTTCTAGAGAGAGTTGACCGTCATCTTGTAGATGACGGTCAACTGATATGACATATGACAAGCCGCGTGCCAAATACACAACGATAAAAAGAAATTTCTGACAAAAAGAAGGTGCGTATTTATTGGAGTTTTTTTGAATTGATGTTTTCTTGATACAGGGTAGAAAAAATAAACGCAATTTGTCCGCTGAAATACTCAACATTGTTTTGACTCAGAAGAGAAAAAGCGTAAGATATTCAACACAACAAACAGATTTGATGTGCAGAATTTTTCTATACCGTACGTTGAAGAATTGAACGGAGAGAGATATCTGAATAGTAAAGGTGTAGTCCCTCTTTGCAGGAAACTACACCGATCAAATAATCACTTCAACAACTTCCTTACATCATCAACCTTTAAGATATCGCCTAATTCAAAATCGCTGGCATCTAATGTTTTTCCTTCGCCATTGATTTTTTCGTGAGCGGTAAAGACGGAAAGATCGCCGAGATCGACGACGCGGCCCTTCCAGTACGTGCCCGTGGAATCTTTTACTTCTTCCTTGTTAATAGCCACATCGGCAATAATGGAAGGGCGGCTATCGGGAAATTTTAAGGTCACCTTCTCTACAATAATGTCGTAAAGGTTTTTCGTATTCATAGGAAGGTTTTCATACGGCTGGGTGCCCGTCTTTTCGTATGCGTGAGTAGCAATAGAGTAAAAAACAGAAAGAAGACCAACGCAGTTTAATTTGCGGATAAACATTTTATCGGGATCATCCTTCCATCCACCTGATTCAATGAGAACTGTGCTTGTTCCCCATTTCTGAATGTTGTCACCAAATGCACGTGGCTCAAAGGTGTCATCGTACTTAGCAATATGCCCGTTGACGAACTGATTGAGCACAAGAGTTAATTCCGAAGCAATTTTTTTTGCGCGCGTGCGAACGGCGTTATCGCTCTTTTCCACATTGTACGCCGGAGCAAGAAGTGATATCGCGGCCACTGTGCCCTTTTCGCCCACGGTGTACCGCGGATCCTGATCGTGAAGGTTAAAACCAATTTCCGGATTGTATGTATCGCGGGTTGCCTTTAAAATTCTCGCTTCGGGCGTTTGTAAACGAAGCGCATCGCGGTTCATATCAACTCCCTGCGATGTGCGGCGCTGAAATCGCTCTGCGCCATCGGGATTAAGCATAGGAATGATGAGTAGCGTTGTTTCCGAAAGGATTGTTTTAATTTCTGCAGAGTTTCGATTGAGTGCAACGTAATTCAGAATATCCAACAATGCCATCGTTGCTGTCGGCTCATCGCCGTGCATTTGCGACCAGAGAAAAATTTTTGTCTTCCCAGCACCGAGCGTAAGGAGATTGATGGAGCGCCCCTCGGCAGAAACGCCAATCTGCTTTATGGTGACGAGAGAGCCGAGCGATTGTTTGAGCGTTTCAAGATGCGTCATCAATTCGGCGTGTTTCATTCTTTTGGACGAAATACCGTTGAATGTGTACGCATCGTATGTATCAAACAACGTTTTTGAAAACTGCGCGTCTGCAAGTTGTGTGGTCATAGCAAATACCAATAGATAAAAGAACTTTTTCATAACATTCCTGCCTTGTCTGTTCAGATGAAGGTACGGCACGGACACAAAAAAATCCTGTCCCGCACTCGCAGGACAGGATTATTGTAAGCAAAAATCTGTTCAATAAACAGTAGTTCTTCCGTTACTGCCGGCTTACATTATTTCAACAACATCATTCGCTTTACATCGGTAAAAACTCTTCCGTCGCTCAACTGTGCAGTAAGCCGGTAGAGATACATTCCGCTAGAGACTTTCATCCCTGCGTTGTTTGTCGCATTCCACACGACTGCAGTATACCCGGGGTCGGCTTCACCGACAAAGAGTTCTTTCACGAGATTGCCGAGCACATCGTACACCGTCACCGTTACCTTGCCCCTGACTGGAAGATGAAAACCAATTGTGGTAGAAGGGTTGAACGGATTAGGATAGTTTTGATCCAGTACAAATTCCTTCGGAATTTTTGTTTGCTCTCCAACCGACGTTGAGGGTGCAACAACGTACTCCATTGCACTGCGTGTTACTTCGGTATTGGTTGCTGATTCGTGTGGAGGAGAAATCATAAATATTTCTTCGTTTCCATTTTCAAAAAGAATAATATTGCCGGCATAATCAACCGTCATATCGGCATTGGTGCTGATATTCCCTCCGGCGCTTCTTGGATCAGCAGTTGGACGAATGATTTGCTTGTATTCGATAAATCCTGTAATACCGGTCAGTCTCCATATCCCTATAACCGAATTGTCGCCGCCGCGAACGCTGAAATACAACGTGTCATCTTCTGAACTGTTTTTATTCGCGCCGTGAACCAACCCGAAACCAATCGGCAACCCTGTTGCCAGCGAGGCGCTCCAGTCAGCATCTGCTCTTGTTTTGGGAAGTGTTCCTGTTGACAGATCGTAATGCTCAATGTACCCCGGGGCAGTACTGCCAGTAGTGCGGAGTGCAACAATAAGATGACCGTCATCATCAACTATTACATCACGCACATACAATCCAAGCGAGGCAACAAGGACGGGAGGTGCCGTTGCACTGTCGCTGTTTCCTAAATCTACACGCCACACCACGGTATCGGCGGCGATATACACTTTTCTATTGGCGCCGGTATCTACAACACACAATCCGCGCGGGTCTTTAATTCCGCCGATAAATGCTTTGGGTGCAACGGTATCATTCTTCATTTTATAGACAATGCCGGCTGTACCGTTTCCAGAAATATAAACTTCACCTTGCCGGTCAACCGTTGCGTACCACGGCGCTAAGCCGCTCCAATTAAACGTTCCGCCATTTGCTGTTCCCAGCGATGCTTCTAAAATCGGATGTCCGGGAGAAGTTCCATAAAAACTTCCGTCTGCCGTATAACGAAGCACTCCTGTTTTATATCCCGTATTGCTTCCGCCGTCGGCATTGCTGGCATACAAATTCCCAAACTTAGGAAGCATCATATTGGTAACAGCATCAACGCCGCGTGTGTAAATGCCGCGCGAAGGATCACCAATCGCCTCACCGGTCTGCTGAAAATAAAAAATTGTATAATCCGTTGCAGAGTACGAATTTTGTGTGGCAGAAATCTGAACGTAATATTTTTTTCCTCCCGTTGAACCGTTGCCGTTCCATACAACAGCGTTCATTCCTCGCGACTGTGCACCGCCGTTTATCGTTGCCACAACTGCATTGGTTGATGCATCAATAATCTGAACACTTACAGCCGTGGCGGTGTCATTGAGGATGTATGAAATCTTTGCATCGGTCCCGTCTCCAAATTTTCCGTCAAACGGACTGTCATCCGGATTTGTTAGCCGAATGCGGGAAGCAAACACATCAGCATAGAGAGAAGAAGAGAAGAGCGTAAACAGCATTGCAAGAATCGTAGCACTGTTTTTCATGGAACCTCCTAATAATTGAAATGATTAAGCGGGACTTTGGATTTCCACCACTGCAACGAATGTCCGCAGGCGAACTTTCGGAGAATATAGTCTGTTTGTTAATTAGACGCAAATATCTTTTTGGGATTGTACTCAAATTTTCGTATTTTGATACACATAGTACAACAGACAACCCATGATCCCGACCGTTCGGGATTTTTTTTCATTTCTACGGATTGACCGTAGGATTCATTAGAAGAACTGTAAGGAGACATTTGTGGAAGTTACCATTAACACCATCAGCGATTGCGACCGCGAAATGATTGTCAACATGACGCAGGAAGAATTACAGCCTCATTTCGAAAAAGCATACCGCGAAGCGGCACCAAATTTAGAAATTAAAGGATTTCGTCGAGGTAAAGTGCCGATGCCCATTATTAAAAAGATGTTTGGACCAAGCATTGAATACCAAACTATCGAAGAAATTACCAACGAAACATTCCGAAAAGAAATCGAGGCGCGCAGTATTAACCCCATCGGCACGCCTACAATCGTGAATATCGATTTCAAACCCGGCACACCGTTGACATTCAAAGTGAAATTTGAAGTAAAACCGGAATTTGAGTTGAAAGATTATACTTCAATCACCATAGAAAAATACATTCACAAAACAAACGAGAAGGAAATTCAAAACGAAATTGAACGGCTGCGACAGATGAATGCCACGTTTGAAGAAGCACAAAAAGTTGAAGGGGATGAGTTTGTTGTTACTGCAGATTTAATCGATTTCGATGAGCAAGGGAATCCCATTCCTTCTTCCAAACGCGAAGGAATGCGCATTTATCTGAAAGAACAACAAACTGAACAAGAAATCAAAGATGCTCTCAAAGAGGCTTCGGTTGGCGATGTAAAAGAGGTGAAATTTCAGCACCAGCACGGCGACCATACACACAACGTTCACCTTCAGTTAACGGTGAAAAAGATTGAAAAGGTTATTCTGCCTCCTGCCGACGATGC
>JBFMDF010000016.1:0-16669 GCA_040753935.1 Bacteroidota bacterium
GAGAGTCTTAAAAATGCCACAAAGTATTTCGAAAAGAGGGACCAAGGTCATTATAGAAAATTGTTCAGAAAGGTCTAACACCAGGTTGTAGCCGATGTTGCCCCACAGTGCGACGGAATCCAACTACTGTTAAATGGCTCATCTTAATATGACAACATCTGCTGTTCATCCATAACCCCTAGTCAGAGATATCCGGAAAAATCATCCGAACGATCCTTCGGATAATTTTACTCAAGTTATCACACTTCAAATACCCGCCTGCCGTCAGGCGGGCGTTCAGTGTAACTACGAATCAGTTTCCAATGTACATAAACCTGAATGGCACACGCGGCTGCCGCGGACTGTTTGTTTCGATGTAGAAAAAATTGTTGACGATAGATACCGAACGCGGAGTGAACGAAACAGTAATCGTCAACGTATCGGAAGGATTGAGCGTTCGCAGGCCGACCGCACCGTGAATACTGCTGTCGCTGCTTGAAACACCAAGAAGCGTGATTGGCGCGGAAGAGATATTTTTAATTTTGAATGACGCACTTCCCTTTTTTCCCACCGGCGCCGCACCAAAGTTCAGGATAGGGACTTTTGGCTCTGTTCCCAATTCGCTGACAACTGTGCCCAATAGCGTTACATCGGTAACCGCTTTCAACGGATCGTTTGATTGAATGGTAACGGTCTTAAAAATCTTTCCGTCGAATCCTGCAGAGTTGAATGTTACGTCAATCGTATCTACAGCGCTGGGAACCAGTGTTGGCACCGAAGTTTTTGCAGAAGTGCATCCGCAGGAAGTTTGAACACTGCTGATCGTTAACGGTTGATTTCCGATATTGGAAACCATAATCCGCACCTTTTTCATTTCGCCTTGGTAGATTGTGCCCAATTCTATTTTCGTTGGCTGGACTAACATCCGGGGTTGAGCCTTTACAGCGATAACCGTAGAAATAATTGAGAAAAATAAAGCATAGAAACACCATCGTTTTCCCATATCTGTCTCCTCGAAGAATAATACAGAGAATAGTTTTGTGGTAAACAGCGAAGTAAACACTCAGCTCTAACCTTGTGAAATGTGCATCATAAAAAACAAAATAACCAGCATTTCTGCGCCTTGCTGAACACAACATTGCAGCCAAGCGAACTACACATTGATTGTCCCGACCACGCATTGGCTGAGCACTAGCAACGCGTGGAAACGAGAAGTAAACGCCTGCCGCTCAAATATACGAATGGATATAGCACCTATTCTATAAGTTGTAGACATGACTAACTCGAAATTTCAGATGTTTCTAACCAACTTTTTTCTGCAGAATTTTTATTACTGCGGAGTAATCTTCTTTTCCCAAGCCGGCTTTTGTTGCCATTTCCAACAATTGATGCACAGTATCCGCAATGGGAGTCGGTGTCGCATAGTACCTGCCGGCAGAACGAATGAGGTTCATATCTTTTAACAAATTTTCTAAATAAAATCGAGGTGTAAAGTTATCTTCAAGAATCGCTTTTCCTTTTGTTTGATACATAGCGGAATTCAGTGCCGAATGATTCAAGACATCCAGAATTGTGTTGCCGTCCAGACCGGCATTGCGGGCAAACGTCAACGCCTGAGCCAACGTTGCCATCATTCCGCCAATAAATGAATTCATGATTAATTTCATGGTTGAGGCATGCTCTGCCTTTGGAAAGCGCCAGAGGTGAGAACCAAGAATTTTCAACAGTGGCTCTACGTTGTGAAACGCCGCACCACTTCCGCCGACAAACAACAACAGTGTACCATCTGTTGCTTGCGGAATGCTGCCGAGTACCGGTGAGTGCAGAAAATAGCGATCTGAAGATGAGTACTCCTGTTCAAGCATTGCAGTGAGTTGCGGAGAAACAGTACTGCAATCAACATGAATTCCTTCTTTTTTTAGTGTTGATTGAATCTGATTGGCAGTTGCTCGCAGTGCATCGTCATTCGTCAACATTGTGAAAATGATTTCAGCATTGCGTGCAACATCTGCGGGCGATTCATTCCACACTCCGCCGCGGTCAATAAGTGGACGCGCTTTCTCTTTCGTGCGGTTGAAAAGATGAACCGTATAGCCCGCTTCAAGCAATCTGTTTGCCATTGGCGCACCCATTAAACCAAGACCAATAAAGCCGAGAGATTGTTTCATGGTACTTCCACGTATTTTTGTTTGTTATAGAAGGTTAAGTTAATTGTGTAGCCGGTAATCAGTATTCTGCACGAAGCATCACTTCATCACCAGCTCATTTAATGTTTTCCACGTCTGAGTTTGTTCTGTACGGTTCCATATCCGAACAAACGTTTTGTACTGTTTCGTCTGTTCTTGTCGGGCGATGTCAGCAAAATACAAAATTCCTTTCTCAATTTGGCGGAACGACGAAGCGTCGCCCAAAAATTTTTCTGTCCTCTTTCGTTCTTTATCAAGAAACACAGGAACCGACAACAGCCACACAGCGCAATCGCGCATTTCGCCCAGCGTATCTTGAATGGAGCGAACGATGCGGAGGTATGGTGTAAGCGCACCGTTGTACGCCGGGTTGAATATCTCCATGACATACCGCAACCGCTTTGCGGCTATGCGCATCTGATGCAATTCATCAAGCGCAGAAGATTGGTGAACATATTGTTCGTACGACAGAAAAGTGGCAAGATGGGAGGCAATCGCTTCGGCGGCGTGTTGGCGGAGTGTTACGGTAGAACGTCGGGTGGGAAGAGGAAGTGACAGCGCGCGTTTCATTTTTTCTATTACACCGGATTTTTCAAAAGTGTTGATTGCACTCAAAATTTTTTTGTAGCGCTTTTCACGCCGTTGCGCCAAGCGCAGGAGTAATCGTTGTAATCCGGGAAGATAGCGACGCGGTGTTGATTTTTTTAAGAGACGCTCAACAAACAATCGTTGGACATCGGAATCTCGTATTGCGCCGGCAGATTTCCGCAGTTTGCGCACATACCGCTCACATTCAGCAAGAATTAAACCGGAACAGCAGTCTGAAAAGATTTGAGCGGCGGCATGAAAACGACGAGAGGCAACACGCATATCATGAATTGCCTCTGCATCATCTTTTTTGCGGACGTTTGCTATTTCTGTGAGTAGAATGCTAAAACGTTTTGCCAGCGCCTTTCTGCCGAATTGATAGTATGGAAAGGGACGAGTAACCATACCAGTTTCAATTAACGAGAAAACAATTTTCTTCCAAATACATCGTCAAAAAATTTTAATTTCAATTTTTGTATAACCCGAAAACCCACTCCGGTGTAGCGAAGAAGATTTTCTAGGTTGAAAAAGTTTAAAAAAGTTAATCGGCCGGATATCGTTGCGCTACCCATTCACTCCATGATAATCCTTCGTGTGTCTGTTCTTCACAGGTTAGTGCACCGGAGCGCAGTGCTCTGCCGATGTTTCCCCAACCCGGAAAGGTAATTATCAATTTCTGCTGCCGGCGTTGGCGGAGCCATATCTCTGCCAGCGAGCGTGATCCAAAAATTTCCTTTCCGCCGAGACTGATGGTAGTATTACGCGGTTGTTCTTCTGCATATTGGCAAAGGTGTGCAGCAACAACAGTGATATCTATTGGTTGTACCTGTATCATCGGCAGTACGGCAACAGGATATTTAAGAAATTGGTTCAACATAAAATCCACAAAGCCGTGAAATTGTGTTGTTCGCAAAATAGTGTAGGGGATTCCCGAAGCAATAATTTCTCGTTCCGCCATCAATTTGGATTGGTAATACTCCATTGGAATCTTGTCGATGCCGACGATTGAAATGTAAATGAAATGCTTCACGCCCTGTTGTTTTGCCGCGTTCACGAGACGACGTGTTCCTTCTACATCAGTCTTGCGACTGCGAACACGCGTGCCCGATGCAAGATGAAGGATAATCGAATGGCCAGCAACAAGATTATCAACGTTGAAATCCTGTTCAAGGTCGAGATATTTCCAGTTGGACAATCCGTCGGGATTAGATCTGCCGGCGATGGCGTATGAAATCCCGCGCTGCTGCAGAACAGCCGCGGTTGCGCGACCGAGAAAGCCTGTTCCACCGGTGATAAGAATCGATGATGAAATCACTGTTCCACCCCCAATTTCAGCAACTGATGAACCGTTGTCCAATTTCGTGTTGTCGCTTGCTGGCCGAGAACTTTTTCTACACGCGCGTTGGAAAACGGAGAATCATTCCCTTTAAATTTTGCATCAAGCAGGCAGTACACTACACGCGTGCCAAAAGAAAATTCCATTCCTTGTACTTGTTGAGCAAGCAGCAACTGTTGTTGAGTATTTGATGGCTGCTGTTCGAGGAATACCATGTACAATTTTGTTTTTCCTTCTTTGTAAGAAGAATGAAATGGATTTTTTTCGACGATGTTCTTCAAATCCTGTACTGTTTGAATAAATACCGTCACTTTGTAACCGAGCGAGGAAAGAAGCAATCGGTCAATTTTTTTGTGGACAGTTTCGCGGTCTCTTACCGTTGAATCAAACAGTACGTTGCCGCTTTGAATGTAGGTAGAGACATTCTTGAACTTTGCCGATTCAAAAATCTCCTTTAGTGTTGCCATGGGGATGATGTTATGACCGCCGACGTTGATGCCGCGAAGAAGAGCAATGTATTTCATAGATAATGGCAACCTTATTCCGTACCACAGAATTGTTACACAACAAACCACTGTTTTGTCAACTCTGCAAGAAAACTATTTTCATTGTTATGGCGGTATTCGTTGGTATGCAGATTGTATGTATAATCGTTCTGCCAGTGAGAAATATTTTTTTCAATCTGCGTCAGTGCATCGATAATGTAGTTCACCTCAGCGTTGGTGGTGGTGGGATGAAGAGAAAGGCGTACCCATCCCGGTTTCTCAGAAAGATCTCCTTCATCAATTTTATCGGTGATGGATTTTGAATGCTGTTTGTCTACGTGAAGCAGGTAATGTCCGTACGTTCCGGCGCACGAACAACCACCGCGGGCTTGAATGCCGAATCTGTCGTTCAGTAATTTCACCACAAGGTTGTAATGAATGTGCGGAAAGTAGAATGAAAACATACAGAGCCGTTCTTCAATGTTGTCCGCGAGAAGAACAAGATTCGGAATCTTTCGCATCTTCTCAAACATCATTGTCCGCAATTCGTGTTCACGGGCGGCGATATGGTCAGTTCCCATATCGTCTTTCAACTGCACGGCAAGCGATGCTTTAATTGCTTGTAAAAATCCCGGTGTTCCGCCATCTTCCCGCACTTCAATATCGGGCGAGAAACGATGTTGACCCCACGGATTTGTCCAGAGCACCGTTCCTCCTCCGGGTTGATCGGGAGATTCCAGTGTGTAGAGATGTTTATCAAAGATCAGCACACCCGACGTTCCCGGTCCGCCTAAAAATTTATGGGGGGAAAAAATTATTGCATCCAATTTTTCTTTTGGGTCAGCCGGATGCATATTGATTGGTACGTAGGGTGCACTGGCGGCAAAGTCAACAATGGCAATGCCTCCATGTTCGTGCATAATTTTTGCCAGTTGATGGTACGGCGTAAAAATTCCCGTAACATTTGAACACGCGCTGAACGAGCCGATTTTGAATGTACGATGTTCGTACTGTTTCAGTGCCCGGCGAAGATCGTCAACATCCACCAATCCATTGTCATCTGCTGCGATGACATACACATCCACCACCGTTTCGTACCACGTGGTTTGGTTGGAGTGATGTTCCATGTGTGTGACAAACACAATCGGGCGTTCATCCTCCGGAATAGCGAACGAATTTTTAAATCGCTCCGGTACTTTGAGTCCTAAAATGCGCTGGAACTTGTTGATAGCCGCCGTCATACCGGAGCCGACAAACAACAGCACGTCATCCGCATTGG
Organism: Bacteroidota bacterium; assembly: GCA_040753935.1. Lineage (GTDB taxonomy): Bacteria > Bacteroidota > Ignavibacteria > UBA10030 > UBA8401 > SpSt-333. The sequence goes on from JBFMDF010000016.1 coordinate 5,854, forward strand.
CGTTCACATGCTTTTTAATGAGTTCGTGCGCGTGGTGATACGCATGCGTCATCAATCCGCCGGTAATAGATGATTCGGAATGTGTATTTCCGACAAACGGACCAAATGATTCGAGCATTTTTCGTTCAATCGGTTCGTACAGACGTCCGCTTGCCGTCCAGTCGGCATAGACAATTTTCTGTCTGCCGTACGGCGATTCGAACGAATGATTAATGCCGACGATATTCTCGCGGAATTTTTTGAAGTACGATTCGTAATTCATAGCACTAAACTACAAAATCGGCGTGAAAGATGGTAGGAAGAATTTTTTTCTGTTCTGCTGCTTCTTAAATAATAGAAAACCAGAATGTAGCAGATTACCTGTCGGTTTCATTACCATCGTTAATACTTGCGTGGTTACGGATGAAATCTGGCACTATTTGGTCCGCTGTGATATTTCATACGACACATAATGGCGTGATACAGTCGTTTTTCGATCTTAGTACGGCAAACACGGGTTCAACAAAATATTTTACCGGTGAGTTCGGAATTGCAATGGTTCCGCTTGTTGCTGTCATTGTATGGTATTTTTTGAAGCGTTCGCCGGAAATAGAAGGGGTACGAACTAAGCAGAAATAAATTTTTGTTCTCTGCTGTCGAACTTTTTGAGTGAAGAAAAATCATGGCTGAGAATTGAAGAGATGATTGCGTCAAGGTCTTCCTCATGGGAGAGAAATACAGTTTTACCGCTCTCCGTGAACAGTGTGAATGATCCCGTGCGCCACGAACGGCCGACAAATACGTCGCAATCGTTCAGAAGAGATAAAATTTTCGGAGGCTTATTTTCTATGGCAGGGTCTGCAAACGGATTGTTGCGAAGTTCGGTTGTTGTTACTGTATCATTGTCAATGGTAACGATCCGGAATTGCCTGCTGTCGCCAAACCGTTCTTGCTTTAAAGTGATGTTATCATCAGTGCCGAACGCAATCCGCATTGTCATCCTTTCATCATTAAGCCAATGCCGACCACAGCAATCAAAATGGCAAGCGCAGTGCGGAGGAATGCCGGTTGTGCTTTGTAACTCATCATGCTGCCGGCAATCATTCCCGGTATCGCACCTGCAACAGCCGCAATTGTTTCAGCAGGCGGAACCTGTTCAGTCGTCAGTTTTCCGATGGAAGTAGCAGCGGCGGAGAGGATGACAATACCGAGTGTGGAACCAATGGTAATGCGCGTTGGAATTTTCAGCACAATCATCATCAATGGTGACAGAAGAAATGCGCCGGCAGCGCCGACAATGCCGCCGAGAAAACCGACGATGGAGGCAATGATGACAGCACCTGGAAGAGAAAATCGTACTTCATGTTTTTGGTCTTCAGCTGTTTTCTTGATCAGCAAAACAGCGGCGCTGAACAATGCCATTGCACCGAATAACATCAGTATGGTGTGCGGCGAAACATCTTTTGAAAGATACGCGCCCCCAAACGCTGTCATTGTTATCGGAATACCCATGGAGAGCACGAGCCGTTTGTCAACAGTCCCTTGTGAACCGTGAATTATTATCCCTGCAACCGATGATACAAATACCTGCACACTTGTAATTCCCGAAACATGAGAAACAGAAAGAGGAGGCACCCCGAACATCTGTGGAAGATAGAGATATGCCGGGATGAGGATCACCGCACCGCCCAGTCCAAGTAATCCCGAAAGAGCCGCGCTTGTAAAAGCAATCAATGTGATAACCAGCAGTTCCATTACCGGCGCGCCATCATTGCACCGCGTTCAACATGCTTTCCGCTGAACATCCAGCCGGAAGTTCCCCCCTCCAGATTATACACGTTCCTATATCCTGCACGCGTTGCAAGATAGTTTGCCACTTCGTAGGACCGGTTCCCGCTCTGGCAGATGCATACAATGGGCGTCGATTTGTCGCTGGGCAACTCGTAGATGCGCGAGACTAGTTCACCTATCGGTATATTGACGACATCGGGAATTTTACCGTACGCCGTCAATTCGTACGGTTCGCGGACATCTAAGAGGAAAATCGCAGGCTGGGTGCTGATCAACGATTCCAGTTCATCGGCAGAGACCGAACGGAACGGTTCGTTGTGATCGGCAACGACCCGTTTCGTCCCGCACTGTACCGTCATCTTTCCGCCGTCGATCGATTCTGCGAGAGGTGGAAAGAAATCGGCGACGAAACGCTTGTATTCTTCCTTCGAATGCTGCTGCAGGAATGGATTTGTTCGCTTCTCATCGCGCAAATATGAAAACGTGTTTCCTTCATAATCATGACCGGGCCAGATTTTCGTTTCGTTAGGCAGAGTGAGAATTTTTTTCGTCAGACTGTCGTACTGCTCGTCTGCACTGCCACCGGGAAGATCACTGCGCCCCGCCTGCCCGATGAGCAGCAAATCTCCGGTAAAGACGTTATCATCAATCAACACTGCAATGTGATTGTCTGTGTGCCCGGGTGTATGGAGGAATGTGAATTTCATCGAATCGACGATCAACGTATCGCCATCATGCACATACCGATCTACTTCCAGTTTTGCATTCTCGCGCAAAATATCGCCGATGCCGAACTTGTCTCCCTGATCGACCACTTTCCATTTGTTTTTCGTATTTTCGTGCATGATCAATTGCGCAGGGAAGAGTTTTTTCAACTCGTTTGCGGCGGAGATGTGATCAACGTGTGTGTGTGTTTCGACGATATGCGTTGCCGTTGTACGGTGTTCTTTGAGAATACGTGTGATCTCGTCGAGATCTTCAATATTAGGATCGATGATAACGGCATTTCTTGTCTTTTCATCGACAAGAATGTACGACAACGTTCCTGTTCCATCGGTAGAACGGATTTGGTGCAGTAACATGTGGTGAACCCCTTCAATAATGTTTACAAATTCTCATTTTTACAAATAAGATGCAAGAATGAGAAAAAGGATTCACAACAACTACAAACGCTGAAGGATGACGAGCGAAAGGTCGTCGGAAGGGGTGGTTGTGCCCATAAATTTGTCGATCTCGCGCAGGATGGAATTACCGGTCTGTTCAGGAGTACCCGATGTATTGTGCAGGATATGTAGCAGACGGTCTTTCCCGAAAAATTCCCCCCGTTCATTTTTTGCTTCCGTCACTCCGTCGGAATAAAGGACAAACAGATTGCCGCTGTTCAGTGTAGCGTGGCATTCAGTGTACGATACCGTGCGCATCAATCCTAACGCGGCAAGCCCTTTGTCCGTTTCTTCAATAAAATTGTTTCGGACAATAAGTGCAGGAAGGTGACCCGCATTGACGTAATGAATGGAAGGAGCGTTTTCCGTAAGTTCAACATAAAACAACGAGGCAAACAAATGTGAAGGACTATCGCGATGGAAAATAGTATTCACGCGGGATACCAGTAGAGAAGGAGAGTGTTCATCAAACGCCAACGCACGGAACGTCGACTGTAATTTTGCAGTCATCAGTGCAGCGTGCAACCCTTTTCCCGCTACATCAGCAAGAACAATGCCGATTCGTCCATTGTCCATGCGTAGAAAATCAATCAAATCGCCGCATACTTCGTTTGCCGATCGAGCATACATCCATACAGACCATCCTTCGATATGTGGTGTTCGTTCCGGCATCAACAATTCCTGAATATGACGACCTTCTTCCAATTCATCATAAGCGAGCAGTTTGTCTTTCAGTTCGAGTAAGATGAGCAGCACCAGAAGAAATCCACCGAACAAAGCGTTGCCGTTAATATTGACATCTCCGTTCACCGTAGTCCGCACAGAAAAAATGAAGAGAATACCGACGACAAACAGCAGCCGGCGAAACGGCGTCAACTTGAAGAACATTGCCTTCAGCACCCATCCGGATAGATACCACAAACGTTGGAAACGTTTCATGTGCTTTAACCGTTCGCGCTGTTCGGGTGTGAGGTAGAACTCTCTGATTGCCTTTGATTCTCTTCGAAATGTTTTGAATGCGTGGGTTGTTCGAAGGTCCTCACGAAGTGTAGAAAAAATAGTTTGATGATTTTTGTTCTGCGACATAGGGGAAGATACGGGAAAAAAGAAAAAATGTTGTGTTGAGAGAAACAAATCTTTGAAGGTATTTATCCCTCTTTATGGAGCATTCTTTTTAGAGAGGAAAACAACTGCGCAGAAACAATCATTCTATTTCATTCACTCGTGCGACAATAATTCCAATTTGTTTGCTGTTCTTTGCAAGATAATCGTGCAGAGGCACTTCGGTAATTTGCACTTTGTAACCGACATTTGGTGCGTGCATGAAATGGAGTTTATTATTCGGCATGCGCACTGCAATGCCGGTGTGTGAAATATCCATCCCTTCAATGTTGGTAGCAATGCCAATTAAGTCGCCGTGCTGGACCTTATCTGCAAACATGTGAAGATTTCCCTTTGGCAGAAAATAATCTTTTCGCTTGTTGATCTCTTCTTCCTGCGCTTTGATCTTGGCATAATTGGCGTCATTGGTAGCCTGCCCGACTGCGTCGTTCAGGCGGGCCAAGTGTTTATATTTATCGCGGTGTGTCGTCATAAAATTGATTGGCTTCGGAATCTCAACAACGTTCTTCTCTCCGAAAATTTCTTTTGTTACGATCCGCAGAATCCCCTTTTTCTCGGCATTATGCCAGTAATCAGTGGTGTAATGTAATCGGCTTGGATAGCCGTCGATAATGCCGTCGCGATATCGAAGAAATTGCAGTTGTGCTTTGTAATCTTCAAACGTTGTTTTCTTCAATTTAATACATCGGGCAAGCGCGACACAGTTTTCGTAGAATGTTACACAGTCCAGCGCCCGCAGATTGATAACCAATTTCTCTTCGCCCTCTTCTTCCAACGTATGGCCAGCGTAGTCGGTGCCGATGAATGATTTTCCGATTTCAACGATAACTTCATTGATCGGTTTATCTGCCAAGCGTGCAGAGAGTGCGAGATCGAATTTAAGTTTGCAAATCTGTTCGTCGGAGAGTTCCGCGTTCTGCATAAATCCTCCGAATAGCGTTGTTGGGAACGATCCTATGGATACTGCGTATGACGCGAGTGCGGCAAGCGAGGATGAGGTGATGAATGTTCGTCGGTCCATAATTACCTCTTTGGTCAATTGATAATTGACAACGGATAATGGAGAAATATCAATTACGAATTATCCATTGCGGTTAAAACGCTGGTTCTCCACCACTTGGGGCTGGTGCGTATTCGTCAAACGTCGGAAGAGCGAGATTTTCAAACCGTGCGTACTGATTGATGAAGGTGAGTTCCACTTCACCCGTTGGCCCATTCCGCTGTTTGCCGATGATAATCTCTGCAATGCCCTGTGTTGATTTTCCTGCTTCTTCGAGGATGTTGTATTTCTCCGGTCGATGAATAAACAGCACAACGTCGGCATCTTGTTCAATAGCGCCGGATTCACGCAAATTAGCCAACGTGGGACGTTTGTCGGCAGTAGTTTCTACTGCGCGGTTCAACTGCGACAGTGCAATCACCGGAATGTTCAATTCTTTTGCCAGCGCCTTTAACGAGCGAGAAATCATTGAAATTTCCTGTTCCCGGCTTTGTGCATTTTTCGGTCCCTGCATCAGTTGCAGATAGTCAACAATAATCATGCTGACGTTGTGCTCTGCTTTTAAGCGCCGTGCCTTCGCTCGTAGTTCAAGAATAGAAAGCGCAGGTGTATCGTCGATGAAAATTTTTGCGTTGTATAATTTTCCTATGCGTGTACTTAAATGACGCCATTGTTCTTCCGGCAGTCTGCCGGTGCGAACGCTGTGTGCATCGACACGCGCTTCGGCGCAGATAAGTCGCAGCACTAATTGCTGTGCAGACATTTCGAGGGAAAAAAAGCCGATTGGTTTGTTGTGATCAATAGCTGCATTTCGCGCGAGTGAAAGAACAAAGGCAGTTTTTCCCATCGAAGGACGGGCGGCAACAATAATCAAATCTGAATTTTGAAATCCGCCGGTCATGTTGTCTAATGCCGTAAAGCCCGACGGCACTCCGGTAACACCGCTGTGCGCGCCATGAATACTTTCGAGCAGTTCCATAGTGGAGAAGACCGCTTCTTTCATCGGCAGAAAACTTTTCTTCATTCTTTTTTCAGAGATCTGAAAGATTTTGTTTTCTGCTTCGTCGAGCAGATCGAGCGCATCGTCCTGCTCGTTAAATGCACGGCTGGTAATTTCGGTGCTGGCGGTGATGAGGTTGCGGAGCAATGCTTTTTCCAGCACAATCTTTGCGTGGTACTCTACATTTGCGGCGGAGGTAACACGCATGGTGAGATCAGAAATATAGAGCGGACCACCGACAGCGTCAAGTTTTCCCATGCGGCGAAGTTCTTCCACCACGGTAATGGAGTCAGCCGCTTCGTTCTTCTCAAACAGCGAAATAATTGCTTTGAAAATTTCCTGGTGCGCAGGTTTGTAGAATGCTGTTTCATCGAGAATTTCCAACGCACGGGAGATCGCTTCTTTTTCCAGCAGCATTGCACCGAGCACGGACATTTCTACTTCCACCGCTTGCGGAGGAACACGTCCGGAAGTTTGTTCTATGGTTTGGTCTGGCATACTGTTAACATTCCAAGTATCAACAATCAAAATCCAAGTAAATTTTAATGAACAAAATCTCAGTTACAACCATTGAGATTTGTGTGCTGGTAGTTGAACTTTGCGAGACAATTACGTTTTTGTTTTTTCTTCATCGTACATCTTACGTAGTTTCTGCACATCTTCCCACGTTGGCCGTTTCCAGTTTGGGTTGCGTAGCAGTGCCGCAGGATGATAGGTTACGACAACGGGTATATTTCTATACAAGTGTGTTGACTGACGCAACTGTCCCATCGATTCAGTTGTGCGTAGCAACGTCTGTGCCGCCGTCAACCCAAGACACAAAATGAATTTTGGCTGAATCAAATCAATTTGCTTCCACAAATACGGCTCACACTGTTCTACTTCTTCAGGAGCAGGACGGCGGTTATTTGGAGGACGGCATTTGAGTATGTTGGCAATATACACATCTTCCCGTTTGAAATGAATGGCTTCGAGAATTTTATTTAGCAGTTGTCCGGCGCGGCCAACAAACGGTTCTCCCTGCGCATCTTCGTCCGCGCCGGGCGCTTCACCGATGACCATCACGTCTGCATTTGAATTGCCGACGCCGAAGACAAACTTTGTTCGTGTAGCTCCGAGGGGGCATTTCAGGCATGTACAAATGTGTCTGTTGAGTTCATCAAGTGTTGCAGCGTTTTGCCACAATTCATTTTTGGCGTCAGGTTTGGCAAGCATATCGGGGAAGAGCACAGCTTCGTCAGGCGGCGTGTATTCGATTGTTCTTTTTTGTTTCATTGATTCTCGGTAGATGATGTTGCCGAATAAGAGACGCTCCTGCTCAAAAAATCTTCGAGCATCAGATAAAAATTTTTCAACTTTACTTTGTTGCATACGGTGAGCATTACAAAGACAGGATACGATAAAAGTGTAGCGTCTTTGTGATTGTGTAGTTATTGTAACGTTTTAATACGATTGAGTATTTCAGCGGCAACGTCAAACTTTTGCATCCTTGGTAATTTTGTTACCGTGCCGTTTTTTTCAATAATGGTAACAACATTCGTATCGGTGCCGAACGTTGCGCCTTCATCATTCATCGAATTCAACACAATCATATCCAATTTTTTTTTCTCTAACTTCTGTTTTGCATGTTCCAGTTCATTGGTTGTTTCCAGCGCAAAACCGACTACGATGTGGTTTGATTTTTTTTCAGCGACGGATTGGAGAATATCCGTTGTTGCTCGTAGTTCGATGGAAATTCCGTGTGCGTGAGAACCGAGTTTTTTTATTTTATGTTCGGCAACGTCAACCGGTGTAAAATCAGCAACAGCCGCCGCCATCACAAGAATGTGATGCTGTGGCAGAAGATTCATTACCGCGGAGTGCATCTGGTCGGCAGTTTCCACATCTATTCGATGAACATTCTTTGGTGTGCCAAGTGAAACAGGTCCCGTGATGAGAGTTACCTCTGCACCGCGCAGTGCAGCAGCGTTTGCCAAGGCAAATCCCATCTTTCCGGACGATCGGTTGCCGATGAAACGAACGGGGTCGATGGGTTCATGAGTAGGTCCGGCAGTGACAAGAATTTTTTTACCTACAAAATCACGCGGCGTCTTTTCGAGGACTGAGTCCACAAATTCAACAATTGTTTCCGGTTCAGGTAATCGCCCTGCGCCGACAAGTCCACTGGCGAGTTCGCCTGTTTCAGGCGGAATGACGAAGCAACCGCGGTTTTTTAGAACAGAAATGTTTTGTTGCGTTGCATCGTGTTCCCACATATCAACATCCATTGCCGGTGAAATGATGAGCGGACAACGTAACGCAAGCACAGTAGAGGAAATAATGTCTTCGGCATACCCGTGCGCAAGATGTGCAATGGTGTTTGCGGTTGCTGGCGCGATGAGCATTACATCTGCCCATAATGCAAGATCAATGTGTTTTACACCGAGATCAGTAGAAGAATGTTTGTCTTTTGGCCACAGTGAAACGAGAACCTCTTCTTCCGACAACGTGGAAAACGTGAGCGGTGTAACAAATTCTGTTGCCGACTGTGTCATCAGCACGCGAACGCGAGCGCCGGCTTTTTTCAACAGGCGAACAACAGTGCACATTTTGTACGCCGAAATTCCGCCGGTAACACCGAGCAGTATATTTTTGTCGGCAAGCATGAGGATGGTGGAAAGTCCGACATACCGCTCAACAATGAGTCGGTGTGTAGGACTTTTTGATTTACTTTTTTTCTTCTTCTTTGTACCGATACTCGAGCTGATCGTTCATCAGTTCTTCGATGGCTTCTTCCGTCGGCTTTGGCCGTTTTTCGAATTCGAGACTAATTTTCAACTGATCGGGATTGGCCACATCTTCTACTTCGTCCGGATTGCCGGGGAGAGCCACAAGATTTTCAATACGTTGCTGGAACTCGAGTTTTGTTTCTTCGTTGATTTGACGAGCACGTTTGGAAAGAACGACGATCGCTTCGTACACGTTCTTTGCTTTTGCCTCGAGTTCTTTAATTTCGAGTGTTTTAATTGCCATTGCTTCCTCTTAGATGATTATTGAATAAACTTTTTTATGATTCCGTCTACTTCCTCAATTGCGCGTTGAAGATTGTCATTCACAACAACATGGTCAAACGTTTTTCCGATTTCCAACTCCATAGTCACGCGTTCCAACCGCCTGCGGAGTGTTGCTTCATCTTCTGTTTTTCGGTTTCGCAGCCGCTGTTCCAACACTTCACGGCTCGGCGGAGCGATAAAAATTTGCACCGTGTCGTTTGGGTAGTGTCGTTTGATCGACTGCGCCCCTTTGACATCGACATCAAAAATCATCGAGTGACCAGAAGAGAGGGCGCGGTTGATTTCCCTTTTCAGCGTACCATAATAGGTATCGTAAAAAAATTCGTATTCAGCAAGTTCTTGTTGCTGAATCAATCGTTCAAATTCTTCTTTCGTGATAAAGAAGTAATCTTTGCCATTCACTTCGCCCGGCCTCATGGCGCGAGTAGTAGCAGAGACGGAAAACTCGAAATCAGGATGACGCTCCATCAGTGCTTTGACAATAGACGTTTTACCTCCGCCGCTCGGCGATGCAATGACGATCAGTTTTGGCGTTTTCATTTTGTAACCACAGAGCCACAGAGTCACAGGCACATCGGTGACTCTGTGGTTTAAAAATCATTCAATATTCTGTAATTGCTCTCTAATTTTTTCCAACTCTTCTTTTACACCGACGATGAGATGTGCAATCTGCACGTCGTTACATTTTGAACCGATAGTGTTTGCTTCACGGTTCATTTCCTGAATGAGAAAATTCAGTTTGCGTCCTTCTGATTCTTTTGAATTCAACGCTTCAAGGAAAAACTTGTTGTGGCTGCGGAATCGCACGCATTCTTCTGTTACATCTAACCTGTCGGACAGCAACGCAATTTCCAATTCAAGGCGCTGATTGTCGATAATGCTTTTGTCGTCGAGCATTGCTGCAATTCGTTCCTGCAGTTTTTTTCGCTCTTCGGGGATGCGCTGAACGGATAATGATTCTACGGTGTCAATGGTAGCATTGAGTCGTTCAATGCGTCGCTTCAAATCTTTTGACAGTTCCGCTCCTTCCTTCATCCGCATTGTTTTCAAATCGTCCAGTGCAGTATGTAATGCCTGCAGGAAGATTTTCCATTCTGTTTCATCTTCTTCTCCTTCCTGCGTTGTAAAAATTTCGGAGAAGTGAAGAAGATGTTCAAGTTTTACCGGCTCTTTAATCTTTGCCGTTTTGCGCAATTGAGATAACAGGCGGTAGATTGCCTTCGTCCGCTCTTTGTCGATAGAAATAGCGAGTTCGTTGTCCCCTTCTTCTTCTTTATTGACAGAGATGGTGATTTTACCTCGCGCTATTTTTGATCGTACGATTTCACGAATTTCATTTTCACGTTGTTGAAGAGAGCGTGGAACACGCGAAGAAATTTCTAAAAATCGGTTGTTGACACTGCGCAGTTCAACGGTAAAGGTAATGCCGTTGTTCGCAGCTTCTCCCTTACCGTAGCCGGTCATACTTTCAATCATAGTCTAACCAAACTCGCCAAGTTCATAACTTTCATATTGACGAAAAAACCTTTAGAACTATCGCCCTAAAGGTTGAAAATTTTCAATAAATTACGAAAAAATGGCAGCGTACACAAGAAAAACCTTTCCACCGTTATCCACCACTTGTCCACACTGAAAACAAAAAAATCCTTGTAAAATTAACGAATTTCGTCTAATGATTGATAAACTAGGTCTAACCGATTGAGTTGTT
>JBFMDF010000017.1:0-16244 GCA_040753935.1 Bacteroidota bacterium
AACCTTTATCGGCAAGCGATCTTGTAGTCGCTGACAGTAAAAAAAAACTTCTATTGAAAAAATAGAGAAGGCTTATAGTGATCGTCTTTCAATAGTTGAGTACAATTCCATTCAATCTTCATTTGATATTTACCGTCTGAGACTTCAGCAGATCAAATCTGTGTTAAGCGAGAGTGACAATTATGACGATGCTGTTCAACGTTTGATCAGTGTGCCGATAAATACAAAGTTTTTATCTAAGTTTTCCGATCTTTTGCGTGATGCGTTAGAAACATCCGAGGCATTGGGACGCAGTTTAATTGTAGAAAAGGATCGTCTTTTATCTATCTCCGATGATATTGTCTCGGGGCACTACTTGAGCGAATTGAGTTGGATTGTTTGTGAGGATAACTTGGTGAAGATTACTTTTGACCTGCTTCCTAAGAAAGCCCTTGAATATCTGAATTACAAAGCGATTACAATAGCAGGCATCGAACACGATCAAATTCTATTTGATGTAAAAAAGAGATTGCTTGCGGCTATTAAAGAAGGAATAAAATTTGAAGAGTGGAGACAATCTATCGATGAGTTTTTTGATGGTCTTGGTGTAGAAAAACTTCATCCGCGACACGCTGAAACTGTTTTTAGAACAAACATCTTATCATCGTTTGGAATTGGACAATTAGAACAGGCTATGTCCATGTCAGAACGTTTCCCAATGTGGAAATATTCAGCAATTAATGATTCAGCCACTCGACCGGAACATGCTCAATACGATGGAAAGATTTTCAAAGTTGGTGAAGGTCCTATTCCACCCATTGATTATAACTGCCGTTGCACAGCAATATACCTTCATGTAACACAGACCTCAAATGTTAACCCGGAAAAATGGAAAATCGATAGAGTAACGGTTAGGTTTAACAACAGAAAGACATTCGATCAGTGGAAGCGAGAGAAAGAGAAAAGTGTTGTTACCCCTGAGGTTAAAGAGTGGATGAGCAAAAATTCATGATATGCCATTAAGTCAGGATGGCATGTTTAGAATTTGTTTTAAATGACATTTAAAGTGATTGTCGGTTTCAAAAATTCTCATTTTTTCCCACTAATCCGCATTTAATGTGATCGTTTAAAAATCTCTAACCCATTGTAAAACAAAGCACTACAAAAATATTTAAATGACAAATAATTTGATCCCCCACAACGGCAAACACAAACGCCGCAGGTGCGGCGTTTGTGAGGTTCACAAAGTTTTAAGGGGATGATTAGTTGGGTTTCTTCTCTTCTTTTTTTGTTTCTTCCTGCTTTGTCTCCTTTTTCTCTATCGCCGCTTTGGTTTTCATCACCTTTTTGTGCTCTTTGTGTTCTTTCTTCATTTCGGTTGCCGGCTTTGCCTCTTTCTTCGGCTCTTCTTTCTTTTCTTGAGCCGTTGCCGTGAACCCTACCAGCATGACGGCGACTGCCATGGAAAGCAGCATACGGGTGATTTTGGTAATACTCATAAAACCTCCTGTAAATGGTGAATAACATTGTTTATTAGGTACTGCAACAGTTCAGACGACAGATCGGTAGGGTTTGTTCCGGTAAGAAGGTGAGTTAACAAAAATTAATTTATTCGTTTGGTCCAACGTTTTATCACTGCATCCACCGAAAAAGCGCCTGCGCCGAAGGTGTAAACAACAAGTAACGCAAGTAAATGCTGAAACGGCGTAGCCGCAACGAATGATTCAGGATTGGAAAAAATACTCATCAATGCTTCGCGATCATCGGTTGCATAGGCAACACACATGTTGATGATAAGCGGAATAGTGAAATACCGTGCCCCAATGCCCAGCAAAAAAAGAATTCCACCAATCATTTCTACGTAGCCGACAAATACGGCAGTGAAAGCCGGAAAGGGAATATGGAGCGATGCAAAGAACTCAACGGTATTTTCCAAATTGTTAAGTTTGCCTATGCCGGACTGGTAAAAATCATATCCCCAATACAAACGAAGCAAGAGTAACAGCGGATGCTGAAGGAATAGAACTAAAGAGAGATAACGTGTATGAAAGTTATCCGCTAATAGAGATATTTTTGATTTCATGGTGTTTGACGTTTGGCCGCACTATGCAGTGGCGCACGAATGGAACGAAGTGAAATGGGTGCGCCACTGAATGAGCACTTTTGTTTCTTGTATAGTTTTCATGTCTTGATCTTCAAAAGAGCGAATGTCGTAGTGCGGTCTGTTAGCTGCCGTGCGAGAACCAGAGTTTGTGATCACTTCCGACTCTTTCGAACAAGCGTTCCTTCGAGAATTTCTTCGATCTGTCCATTCAGGGTTCCGATGAGTTTGGCATGAAGTTGCTTTGGACTTTTCCATACAAAATCGATCTCTTCTCTGTAGGTTTTTCCTTCTCGCTGGCTCTCGTGAACGAGTCGGAGATGATCCTTGTCGATGAGTTCCCCGATATGGTCGTGGGTTGTTCCGAAGTTATCGACAGAAAACCAGTGGAGTTTCTGCTCGTAGGGATCAAAACCGATAATGTTCCCCCCGATGAGCCTGCCGACATCGGGTATGGTGGCATGTTCATCCATGTAGAGCCCGTTGTCATCGGCTGTTTTCCGGTAGTGCATGAAATATTGAAAATTGTACGTTTTTCCGCCCATCTGCATCGTTGCCTTTCCTTCCCACTTTCCCTCAAGTGAGAGAACTCGCTTCAAGATTTCTGGTGTCGGCGGAGTTTCCGTTTGAGCATATAAGGTCGATGCTGAGATTATACCGAATAAAGCGACCAGTATGACTATTAGGAATTTCATAGAACTGACTCCTTATAATGATGAGACATTGTTGGAATTATTTGGTGTAACCATTGCAGCTAACGATGTGATAATGAAATTTGTGAGAACATTCCCCTTCCGACCCAGTCGCTGAACCAATCAAACACGTACTGCGTTAGTTCAGATTGTTTGTCCGGAAATTGCTCGATAAGAATGTCGAATGATTTTGTCAGCGGAGTGCCTTTGCACAATTCTTGCAAGAGAACGTACTCTTCATGCATTAATTGTTTGAACCATGTTGTGTAATTTTTTCGATACACTACAACCCAATTCTTTTCCTCTTTGATATGTGATGGTGTTGATTCTTCATCCATCACCGCGCGGAGATATTCTGCGGCGGGATAATCGAATTCCATTAACTCCAGCGCTGAGATCGGCAGCAGTGAAGCATGTTCCCATTCTTCAGGTTTCATTGACACAAGATCATCGCGTTGGAGGAGGGGAGATTCCGGCGCATCCATATTTTCTGTAATTGCTAGTTCCAACCGCGAGAGATCGTATAAAAACTCTTTTTGATCCAGCGATGATTCTTTAATGAAGCGGGGAAAATGTCTGCCAAGATGATTGAGCGTGTAACTATGCGACGGATATTTTCCGACGTACTCCATCACAATATCGCGAAAGATATCTTCACCGAAGAAGTGCAGTACTCCCGGATAATCAATCGCCATCGAATCAACCATTCGCAACACAAACATCCGCCGGTAAATAGCGATGCGTTCAACCGGCGAAAGAGTTTTTGACGGAAGTACATTCAAATACGCTTCTTCGTATGGAATTTCTTTCTGCGCTTGTTCGGACCGCCACGCCTCGGCGTCGTTCCCGTTGAATTCGATAACGCTTTGCATCCAGCGCTGTAATGTGTCGAGTGGAATTTTAGAGGGCATTGTTTGAACTTTTGTATTGTCGAGTTACTGCGCGCTCCGTATCATCGATGGATTCCACCGTAGTGAGACGCATTTTCGGCGCGTGCTTTACTGAGCGGTCAATCGGTGAAATGATTGGTTCGCTTTTTTCAGAGCGATAGCGTTTTGCTTTCAATGCTTCCTGATGAACAACGTCGAATTCAGGAATATCTTCATCCCATTCCAGCAGTGTGTTGCGTCCGCCCGTACGCTGGTACGCATAGCGGTACAATTCCCATACGGCATCGATGACGTGATCGTTGTGTGTGTCGAGAATATGAGTTCCTTTATTGGAGTGTCCTGCAAGGTGGTACTGGCAAATCAGCGACGGGTCAATACGGTCAATGAATTCTTTCGGATCGAAATCGTGGTTATAAGCGCTAACATAGATGTTGTTCACATCCATCAGCATACCGCACTGTGCTTCATCCATTAGCCGTGCGTGAAATTCCCATTCTGTCATTGTTGAGGAAGCAAATTGCGCGTAGGTGGAAACATTCTCCAGCACCAACGGACGCTCCATAAAGTCCATTACCTGTTTCACCTTGTTGACAATGTGTTTGAGTGATTCTTCCGTGTACGGAATCGGCAATAAGTCGTGAACATTGTGGGCATTCACTCCCGTCCAACACAAGTGGTCAGAGATGTACGGTGTTTTTACTCTGTCGGCAAGTTGTTTGAGCAGTGTTAAGTATTCAAAATTTACAGGGTCACTGCTGCCGATGGAAAGTGAAACACCGTGCAGTACAATCGGATATCGTTCTGCTACTTTATCGAGAACGTACCGCACCCGTCCGCCGGATTCGAGGTACGTTTCTGAAATAATTTCAAACCAATCAACCTTCGGGTTGTTCTCCAAAATGTAATCGTAGTGAACGCTGCGGAGGCCGACTCCAAATCCAAAATCAGGGATGTTCCATTTGTTGGGTGTCATATTTTTGAACCTTGTCAAGGGGTTAACCCTTGTCAAGGTTAATAACTGTTAGTTTGGTTTCTTCATGTCGGTCTTCATGGAATCTTTGCCGTTGCAACCATCCTTTCCCTTCTTCATATCTTTTCCATTGCAGCCGTCTTTACCTTTACAGCCATCCTTTCCCTTCTTCATATCTTTTCCTTTACAGCCGTCTTTGCCGCTGCAGCCGTCTTTCTTCATTTCTTTTTTCTCTTTCGCCATCGGCTTCTGCGCATCTTTGCTCTGCGCATTAGCGATTGCACCGGTCAACATACCGGCAACGGCGGCGGACATCAGCAGTTTGGAAAATGGTGTGGTTTTCATGGGTTTCTCCTTGTGTTATTGGTGAATGGTAATGGTGTAACCGTTGACACTTTTCATAACGAATATTCTCTAAACTCGGATTTACTGCTCGGACAACGTTCTTAAACGACAATGTTGAAATACGCTGTGGTTACAATCGGTACGCAATGCCGAACACCGGTACCACGCTTTGTGTTCCATGCTCAATGTCGTTGATGAGAACTGCGCCGCCGCGCTTGCTATAGTAGCGGGGACGATATTCAATTTTGATGAGAGCGTCGAAATTTTTTGCTACTGAAAAACTTCCACCGAGCGATATGAGCCATGCGATTGTTGGATGAAGTGCAAATGCTCCTTCTGTGCCGCCTGTTTCGTTGGGAATATCGCCACGGGCATTATCCAATCGGCTACCATACGGCGCATAACCGAGATCGAGAGTTACTTGCTTCCATTGCAACTGCAGCAGTAACCCGATCCATAGTTCGGAATATGTTCCGCCGATGCCGTCTTTCGTTTGCGTGCGTCCTTGTGCATCAAAACCGTTGAAGTGAGCAAGGTACCGTTCACCGCGATCTGCGCGAATAAACATTCCTGCATGCACATAGTCATGAATTTTGTAACTGCCGGAGAGCAGCAAACCCAATTGAAATTCGTTGACCAGTCGCTGTCCGCGAACATCTCCCACAGCGCGTTTAATTTGTTGTTGAAAGTGAGAAATTGTCGCTCCTCCTTCCACGCGCCAGAACGCAGTGCTGTCTAGTGAAAGAAGCGTCTGAGAAAAAATAACGCCGAGCACAACAATGTGTTTTATCATGGATGAGAATCATTCATTCGTGTGTAATCAAAATTCAATCCGCTTCCGGTGGAATGACAGCCGGAACATCCCGCCCCTTTGGTGTTAGCCGAAGCGAGCGGCGTACCGTTTGCATTTACTTCGCTCCACACCCAGCCGCCGGCGCCGGCATTTGTTGCCTTACGCAATTTGAGCAGTATAGCGTACGCCGTTGTTGCATTGGTTGATGTAAAAATTTGTTTAACAATAAGAGAAGAATCGGGAAATGTTGGATTTGATTTAACTTTTCCTTGTGCATCAAGTTGTGTTGCGGCTTTGGCGTTGTACCACACGAGAATTTTTGCTGCATGTGCGCCGCCGCTGTTTCCAGCAATAGTGTCGGTGGAATTCTTGTAGAACGCCGCTTTTGGCGTCGTCAGCACCATTTGATATAGTTGTGCGTCGGTAACAGTCGGCTGGTCAGTTGGAGAAGTAGCGGTGGATTCTTTTTCACTACATCCCGCAATAAGTAGAAATGACGACAGCAACAACAACGGTAACTTCATTTTATCTCTCTTTCGTGGTTAATGATAACCAAATATACAGTGAGCCAATCACAAAACTATCACGGAGAAGTAAAGAGATTGTTACAACCGTTGGATTGTGTCAGGCAATCAAATAGCTACGTCTTCTCGTACACCGGCAACTGAAACGAAAATTCTGTCCCCTCGTTTACTTTGCTGTGCACATCGATGGTCAACCGATGCACTTCGAGAATTTTCTTGACGATTGCCAATCCAAGTCCTGCGCCGTCGTCTTGAAAAATATTTTTTTGGCTTCCCTTTGTATATCGATCAAAAATATGCGGGATATCTTCCGGTGGGATTCCGGGACCGGTATCGGAAATTTTCACGTCCACTGCGTTGGCAAGGTAGCGTACTTCAATGCGTACCATGCCGCCCGGCGGTGTAAATTTGATGGCGTTGTCTACAAGATTCTGAATGACACGATCAATCAATGCAATATCCGCTACAATCATCGGCAGGTCTTTTGGGAAGACGCACTGGAATGAAATTCCTTTTTTCTGTGCAATGATGAGATATTTCTGCCCAATGTCCTGCACCAACTCTGAAATAGAGAACGGTTCCGGATTCGGCTTGGTCTGTTTCGCTTCAAGTTTAGAAAGTTCAAACAACTCTTCCACAAGGTTGCGCAACCGCTCTGTGCTTGTAAGAATTGTTTTGAGATATTGCTCGCGTTCTTCTTTGGTTAACGATTCTGCTTTGATCATCAATGTTTCAATATATCCGTGAATGGTTGACAGCGGCGTGCGCAGATCGTGCGAAACATTTGCCACTAATTCTCTCCGTAAGGAATCCATAGTTTTTATTTCTTCGAGATTTTTTACAATCGTGTCTGCCATTTCATTAAATGAGGCCGCCAATTCATTTAATTCGCCTCCGAACGACAAGCGAATCCGCGCATTGTAATTTCCCTTTTGAAATTCACGCACCGAGCGAATAATGGTGCGCAAATTTTTGGTAATATAGAGCAGTGCAATCACACCAATGAGCGCCGCGGCAATCAGTGTAATTGTCGTAGTTCGCGCGCCAATGCGGAGAATGTAACTTCCAAAGAGTAGATTGAGATTGTTGTCGAATTCTTCACTGCCGAGAATTACATAGAGATAGCCGATAAGTCTATTTCCATCTTCAATTGTTGTGGCGGAGAATGTTTTCTTGCCGCCAATTTTTTTCGGATCATCTCCTTCAACAAATTCCGGCTTTGTTAGACTGACAAATGTTTTGATTGGCTCAATAGAAACAGAAGCAGAAACAATATGCTGATTGGTGGGGCAGTGCGAAATGATGTTGCCAAGTGTATCAAGTACATAGACTTCGATGCTCGGATTAAAAATTTTCTGTGTGGTGTAAATTTCTTCCAGTCGCAGTGAATCGAGTTTGTGGTTAACCAGCGGCTTATAGTGCTTCAACATTTGTTGGGCAATGCGAGCGTTCAGCCGTTGGTTTGCCTCCTGAAAATACATCTCGGCTGAAAATGCAACTATGTAAATATAAATTGAGCCGAGCACAAACAACAACGCAACAAACACTGCTGAGATTTTCCAATAGAGACTGTGAAAAAATTTGGTCATTGTTAGTTAGTTGACCCGTTGATACGTTATTGTTCTATTTCTTCTTTTTCGGCAAATCTGTATCCCACACCCCATGCTGTTACAATGTATTTCGGTTTCGACATGTCCTTCTCGATTTTTGACCGTAGGCGGTTGATGTGTGAGTTCACCGTATGGTCGTAGCCGTTGAATTGATATCCCCAGACTAACTCCAGTAGTTGAGCACGGGTGTATGTTTTACCGGGATGTGTGGCAAAGAGTAAGAGGAGGTCAAATTCTTTTGCCGTCAAATCAACTCGTTTTCCATTCAGCAGAACTTTACGCCGCTCGCGGTCTATTTCCAATTCGCCGAATGAAATTACCGACGATTTTTCCGGCGACCCCGTTTCGCTCTGCATGGCTTCAACACGACGGAATATTGCTTTGACACGGGCAATAAACTCGCGTACGCTGAACGGTTTGGTCAGGTAATCATCCGCGCCGACTTCGAGACCGAGCACTTTATCAAGTTCTTCCGATTTCGCGGTGAGCATTAAAATGGGGGTATTGTTTTTTTCTGCGCGCACTCTTCGGCAGACTTCAAGTCCATCCATTTTGGGTAGCATCACATCCAACACCACAAGGTTGTACTTATTCTTCAGAACATTGTTCAATCCTTTTTCTCCGTCATGAACAATGGTAACCTTGCAGTTTAAATCCTTTAAATGGATTTCTAACAACCCAGTGATGTCTTTGTCGTCTTCTATGACGAGTACGTGTTTCATTGTTTTCTACAATATAAAAGTACCGTGAAACTATCACAAATGTATCACAGAGAGATAACAAGAGCCGATTTATTGAAGAACAGTTTTGAACCACGCAAGCAAATCAGCCAAACACTGCTCACCGATTTGATGTCCGAATGAATATTCGTTATACGTTATCTGTGCGTTTGATCTTGAAAGAAGCTCTCGTGTCCTTCGTGCAGAAGAAATGGGAATAACCGGATCGTTAATGCCGTGCGAAATGAAGATGTGGAGATTCTGTAATTCGTTCAACTTGTATTCGTGTTCCAACTGAAGCGGAGCAAAGCCGCTGAGGCAGGCAATCCCTTTGCAGAGATTCGGCTGGGTGAGAGCAATAGCGTACGACATAATTGCTCCCATACTGAATCCGAGCAGGTACAGTTCTTTTGTCTTCACCGATGCAATGAACGACAGTAGTTCATTTCTGCTGTGGTGAAAACTCTCTTCATCAACCGTGCCGTCATCGGACAATTCAAACCATGTGCAGCCACCCCACTCGAATTCATACGGTGCGCGGAGAGAGTAGAGTTCGAGCCGCGGATCGAGATATTTTTTCAATCCGAACAAATCATATTCATCGGCCCCTCTGCCGTGAAGCATGATGAGCGTGGGAGTATGTGGCGTCTGTTGTTGTGCGGAAGCGTGAAGGTATTTCAACATAGAAAGGAAGCGAAACTATTTTAAGATATTTTGCACGCCGACGCGGATCATCATGACGGCTATGGCTACCATAAACAACGAAGCAACTTTGGCGAATGCTTTCGAACCCGCATCCCCCATAAGCTGTATGACGACATCCGAATGGCGGAAGGTGAACCAAACGATTAACAGATTCAGCACCAGCGACAACATCGAAATCCAATATCCATAGGCGTCAACAATAATGATGATAGACGTGAGCGCTGCTGGTCCCATAATGAGCGGAATACCAATTGGCACAATTCCCACCGATGAGGTATTCGGATTTTTCCGTTCATCGTTGGAAAAGAGTAAATCGGTTACCGCCAGCACAAGAAGAACAATGCCGCCACCGATACGAAAATCGTTTTCGGTGATACCAAGGAATTTGAAAATTACTTTACCGAGGACAAGGAACAACAAGGCAACAGCGCCTGCCGTTAATGTGGCTTCAACAATCAACCGGCGCTTTGCTTTCAGCGTCATGCCTGTTGTCAGTGAAATAAACAGCGGCACCAGCCCCAGCACATCGATAGCAACGAAGAGCGGGATGAATGCCATAATAAAATCGTTAACAAATGAAAGCATCGTTTTTTGCTCTGGATGGCTAACGCCGTTGTTGTGTAGAAGTTGTACCTCAGAACAACCAGATCGAACAAGGTGAAAAAAACTTTCTATGCAGTACAACAGTTATAAGAGACTTCTCAAAAATGGTTTGTACAGAAATCTCTATACTTCAATTCCTTCTTTCTTCAATTCATCGCTGATGATTTTTACAGCGTCCTTTTCAGCAATCAGCATTCGTGCGCCGGCAGTTTTAACCGCTTGTTCAAGTGTTCCTTTTCGTTCCGTCAGCCAGAGCCAAATGCTGTAGCCAAGACGGTATTGATCATTCGGTTCACGTGTGGGAATTGTTTTAACGCTGTTGTAAGCAATTTTTTCTAGTGATGTAGGATCGAATTCTTTTACTTTTGATGGTGAAATTGTCGTCATAACCATTGTTTCCTTTCAACAACAGTGTAAAGATACTTCGAAAAGATGAGAGAAAAAACTCATACTGAGGATGTTTTTTTGTGGGAGCCGAAATAAGTCGAAATTTTTTTGGTTATTTGCTTTATTGCACTTTTATACTCAGCACCGACAAAACGCGCCAGATAATCTTTTGCTGCCGCCGCCATGCCAACATCGTACCCTTGTTTTTCGCTCAAGTAATATTTGTGGGTCATAATTTCAATGTAGAGTTCAGCGGCGGTTTTTCCGGGGAAAAAATTGATGACACCTTTGCGTCGGAAAATCTCGCACACCGGCGCAAACACTGTTTCGTACCAATTGCGCGCCGCTTCGGGGAGCGATAGTGGTCGTGTGAGCCGCTCACCCATATACCATCGATGCTCTTCAATATGTTTAATGAACAAATCAACATACGACGGATTAGGAACGCTTCCCAAAAATTTATCGATGCTAAGCGACGTTAACCGCTCAAATGCTTTCTTTTTTCGTTCGGTGTTGTACAGCATGGTGTACGATTCGAGAATGTACTGTTTATCCTCTTCAGTAGCGAGTTTATCGCGTAAGATGCCGCTGGCGTTCAGGTCTTCATTAATCCAGTCCATCGATTCGAGGAAAAAATTTACATCTGCCTCGCGCATCGATTGCGAAAGTTCTGAATGAATCTCTACCGTTTCAGCGTCGGAAAGATACGCCATCAATGTTGTTCGCTTGCCGACAAATGGTACTTCTTGTTTTTCAAAACGTACGAGTGTGTTTGCAAGTGAAGCATCTCCCCAATACACCCCGTTGCTGTGGAGTTGCACAAATAAGCGTACAATAGCATCCCAAATTTTCTGCCGATTTTCTTTTCTGAAATTACGAGAATATAACAACGAGTCTGGAAGAACTTTTTCAACCAGAAGAGTAACAGTGTGTGAAATTCGATTTTCTTCGTAGTGAACGCCGATTGGTGTGCGCACTGCTACCGGTTCTTCTTCACGCACAACGTACCCGGCCGGAATAAGCGTGTGAATACCCATCAGCAGAAGACGTTCATAATTATCAATTTCTTTTTTGGAAATCTCTTCGCTGATTTCTTTAATGGCGAATGAAAAACGTCCCGTCTTAACAAAAATAACAACATGACGTGAAATGCCGCGTTTGATGTCTAATGTTTGCACGCCGTAAGCATTCCACTCGGTGATGGGGATATGCCACGGCAGTTGTCGTAGTTCGTCGAAAAAAATCGAATCGACATGCAACTGAATGTGTTGGGAGTGTTTCATACAAAAACACTCTAAGATAAGAAAAATGTTGGAGCGTTAGACTGCCCGATTGTTCTTTCCGTACTTTACCTGCAGATATTTGATAATGCCCGGAAGCAGAGAAAGGAACACGATAATGACGATGACTAATTCAAGGTGCTCAACGATTGCCGGAAATGCGGTACCGAGGAAGTATCCCGCGAGTGTCATACTTAGCACCCACGAAACGCCGCCAATGATATTGTATGTGGCAAATTTGGCGTAGGTCATTTCGGCAATGCCAGCAACAACGGGAGCGAATGTGCGGGCAAACGGCATCCACCGCGCTAATACAATAGTAATACCGCCGTATTTTTCATAAAATTCTTTTGTGGCAAGAAGATGTTTTCGTTTGAAGAAACGCGAATCTTCGCGGGAATATAAGGCATGTCCCCCTTGTTTACCGATGTAGTAGCCGACAGCATCGCCAACCACAGCAGCAATACACAGTAACACACACAATTCATAAATGTTGAACATACCTTTGGCGGCAAACAACCCTGCCGTGAATAGCAAAGAATCACCCGGAAGAAAGAAACCGATGAGTAATCCTGTTTCGGCGAAAACGATGAAGAACAGACCGATGTACCCTGCCCATGCTACCAGCGCCTGTATGTCGCGAAGTTTATCGAAAAATTCTTTGATGAATTCCATAAAAATACATGTTCAAGAAAATTCTAAAATTGCTGTAATAGCCCGACGTTTAATAAATAGAGCAACAAGGCGCCAAGAATAATTCTGTAGATAATAAAAATGTAGGTTGAATGACTTTTCAGGTAGTTCAACAAAAATGCAATAGAAACATAACCGACAATTCCCGATACAACAGTTGCAACAATTAGGTTTATAGAGCCGACCTCAGACGACAACAGGAATTCCCGCTCTTTCACCAATTCCAATACGCCTGCTGCAAACACCGAAGGAAGTGAAAGAAGGAAAGAAAATCTTGCGGCTGTTTCACGATTTAGTCCGACCAACAATCCGCCCGTGATAGTTGTTCCCGATCGGGATGAACCGGGAATAAGCGCTACAGCTTGTGCTATGCCGATGATGAATGCCTCTTTCCAACGAATGTTGTCGAGCGATTTTAAAGGCATTCCTTTTTTTATTCGTTGTTTCAGCAAAAACTCTGCGAGCATCAACAGTAGCGCCAAAACAATCAACGACGCACTGATGACATACAGTGAACGGAATGAAGTTTCAATTTCAGTTTTCAGCAACAAACCGAAGAAAACAATAGGCACCGTACCTGCGGCAATCATCCAACCAAGTTCTGCTTCGCGATTGTGGAGGGGATTTCCGGAAAAGATTCCTTTGAAAACTGCTGAAGTGATATGCACAATATCTTTGTAAAAGTAGAGTAGAACAGCAACCAATGTACCGAATTGAATAACCGCTGTGAATGCGGCACCCGGATCGTTCCAACCAATCAATGCTGGAATGATACGTAAATGTGCCGTACTGCTGATGGGAAGAAATTCCGTCAACCCCTGAATGATGCCAAGAATGATTGCCTGAACGAGATTCATGAATGATTGTTTGAACGGCAGGTTTCCTGAACTCTTCAGAATGAGAAGAACCTACCCGTACTAAAAAAAAGAGGAGAGATTCTCCTCTTGTTGTGAAACCAAGGTACAAAAAAAATCATTCCATTCAAAGAAAAGCGCCGATCAAAAATTCATTCATCTGTTGAATTCTTACAATTAAAATTGTATAGTAGCAAACGTTTGTAGTAAACATTTCTTTCAACCTATACAAAGTGATCTATGTTATGAGCCACTCATCAACCAAACCACAATTTGCAACCTTAGTAACTGTTTTCTTCTTTTGGGGGTTTCTTGCCGCATCGAACGGTGTGTTCATTCCGTTCTGCAAAGAGCATTTCAGTTTGACCCAATTTCAATCACAATTAATCGACCTTGCATTCTATCTCGCCTATTTTGTCGGTTCGCTGACGCTGTACCTCATTGAGCGGTTGATGAAAATTGATTTTCTCAACAAAATCGGTTACAAGATGGGAATTGTGTACGGATTGCTCATCTCTGCCGTTGGCGCTATTGCAATGATTGGTGCAGTGAATGTAGGAGATTATTGGTTGATACTGAGTGCATTGTTTCTCATCGCTATTGGATTTTCGTTACAGCAAACATGTGCACAGCCGTTTGCCATTGCACTTGGCAGTCCTGAAACAGGCGCTCATCGGCTAAATCTTGCGGGCGGCATCAATTCATTTGGTACGACGATTGGTCCGTTGATTGTCAGTTACTTTTTATTTGGCGGATTGAAACGGGACGTGCAAGTGGAAATTAGTTCGGTCAACCAAATGTACGTTTTTCTTGCGGCGTTGTTTGTTGGGGTGGCACTGTTCTTCAAGTTTTCAAATTTACCTAAGGTAACACAAGATGAACATATTGAAGCAGGACGCGGTGCACTGAAGTACCCGCAATTGGTGTACGGAATGATAGGTATTTTTGTGTACGTCGGCGTTGAAGTAACTATTCAAAGCAATTTAGGTGCGCTGTTGAAACTGCCGGAATTTGGCGGGTACGATGAATCTGAGATTTCTCATTTCATCTCTCTTTTTTGGGGAAGTTTAATGATTGGCAGATGGACCGGAGCGATTACCGTATTCGAACTTTCTAAACGTGTCAAGAATATATTGACAGTCATTGTTCCGTACATTGCATTCGGCGTGATTCTTGGGGTGAATGCGTTGAGCGGAAATGACGTGAGCGATCTGTATGTGTACGCGGTCGTCATCGCGATTCAAATTATCGGTTTTTTTATCGGACAAGAAAAACCAGCGAAGACACTGCTGACGTTTTCCGTCATGGGAATTATTGCGATGATTATCGGCATGGTAACGACGGGTAAAGTGGCAATCTTTGCCTTCATCAGCGGTGGCTTGTTCTGTTCGGTGATGTGGCCCTGCATTTTTGCACTTGCCATCGCCGGCCTTGGTAAATACACCAGCCAAGGTTCTACATTTTTGATTATGATGATTTTAGGCGGCGCAGTTATTCCGCCGTTGCAAGGATGGATTGCTGATGTAACGAACGATATTCATGGTTCATATTTCATTACCATACTTCTTTTTGGGTATCTCGCGTTCTTTGCGGTAAAAGCAAAAGCCGTACTGAAAGCACAAGGAATCGATTATGAAACAACGATGGCAGAAGCCCATTGACGTACGCCGAACTATACGTCTCTAAAAACAACAAACGCTCTGATAACCAGAGCGTTTGTTGTTTCCGGAAAAAAGGCTACGAGAACAAAATTAACCGCCAGTATGATTATTATATTCTTGTAATGCTAAATTTGTCAACTGGTCTCTCACCTCTTTTGGCATTAGTACACGGTCCCAATACTTTGTTTTATCATTTTTATCCTGCTCCGAAGGGACACCGATAAACAAACCGTTTTTTCCTTCAGCTACCTTAAACCCCTTGATAACGAATCCTTCCGATGTTTCAACATCGAAAAATGCTTTTACACCACCAGAACCGGAAGAGAGTTTCAGATTGAGAACCTTCATACAAACCTCCAAAATGTTAGTGAGAAATAATGTGGATTGGGTTGACGTAGCATTGAACGACATAACCTTCAACATATTCTGACCAACAAGGATTGTGGGGAGTTTATAACTTTTTGCTAACGTTGTCAAGATTTTTTTCTCTGGCGGGAGGTTTGATTCTGGTGGGATTCTAAATCAGTGAGTACTCTTTCCCTTCGATAGCTGCCCGAACAAAACCGTTGGCTTTTTTTAAGCGTGCTGTTGCATCGTCATAATTGACGTTAGCTTTAATCATCACCAGGGCGGTTTTGACATGTCCCTTAGCTTCGTGAAGGTATTTTTCTGCGTCTTCGTAACTAACTCCGGTAATTGTCATTACCACACGTTTTGCGCGTTCGACCAATTTTTTATTTGTCATTTGCAAATCAATCATCATGTTTTCGTACACTTTGCCAAGGCGTATCATTGCTGTGGTGGTAATCATGTTTAGAATTAACTTCTGCGCAGTACCACTTTTCATTCGCGTAGATCCCATAATTACCTCTGGTCCCACCTCAGCGCAAATAGCGACGTCAATGGAAGTAGCTAAATCTTTATACTCCGGAAGTTCCAAATTTTTTCGAGGGTTGGTAGTAACGTACAGCGTTTTAGCACCACGTTCTTTTGCGCGTTTTACAGCTCCAATGACGTATGGTGTGCGCATGCTGGCGGCAATTCCACAGATTACATCATTTGCACAGACATTTTTTTTATCAATATCCGACGCTCCATTTTCAGGAGAATCTTCTGCTCCTTCCACAGCGCGAAACATCGCCCCCTCACCCCCGGCAATCATTCCTTGCACCATTTCAAAAGGTACACCAAAGGTCGGCGGGCACTCACTTGCGTCAACTACACCGACTCGTCCACTGGTTCCTGCGCCGACATAAATCAGTCTTCCACCGTTGACAAAAGCGCGCACAACCAATTCCACCGCTTGTGCTATGTAAGGAATTTGCGTTTCAACCGCAGATGCGACTTTTTTATCTTCGTTGTTGATGATGGTGAGAATTTCAGTTATCGAGCGGGCGTCAATATCCATTGAGTTTGGATTGCGTTGCTCAGTGGAGAG
>JBFMDF010000018.1:0-15885 GCA_040753935.1 Bacteroidota bacterium
TTAAGTTCAATTGGTTTTATTTCAATTTTACAAATATTGGTGACAATCCATTGGTCAACCTGCAGGTGGGAAATATCTCACCAATGGAATTCGCCTCATATCCAAACAGACTGCCGCAACTTCCTAACTTAAAAGGAGAGGTGATGTTGTTGAAATCGGGAGGAGGATCTGGAGAGAATAGTGTTGATATGTCAAGTGCACGACCAGGATTGCAGTATTTTGCCAATCATGATTTAGGAGTTGTATATCTCGGTGTCTCACCGGGTAAATTAGCAACAAGCGTCAATCAGTTTTTAAATTATTGGGGCGGTGTAGTTGTCAGAATGCCAGATAATTTAGTAAAAGGGTTTAATGGAAGCACTGCAACAATTCATTATTATACCGGTACCGATACAAAGAACACTGGTCAAGAATCAACAAGTCCACAGAAAGCACAAGTAAGCAATAAATTCAGCAGAATCTCTCCGCAAATCAATATTCACTATCAAGAAAAGGTTGATATTCAAGTAGCGTATGTTTTAGGTGAGGATAAAAACTATGCATTTGTTGCAAATCCAGCTTCCTCATTTAAATACAGCGGTATTGCGTTAGAAGCAGGATATATGCCGACCGAAGAGTGGCATTTAGGTTTGCATTACGATCAATACGCATCAAACGATAAGTTTACCACCGGTACGAATTCCGGGAAAGCAATATTGGATTATCAGCGAATTGTTCCGGCGGTAACATATATCATCAATCAAAACATTCGTGGTACGTTGTACTATGAAAAAAATATCAGTGAAGAGAGAAAAGATGCGACGGGGAAAGTAATTCCTCTTGTTGATAAACTCTTGTTTAACATCCGTATGATGTTTTAAATAATATTGGTTTTACTGCCGAATCTAATAACCTCCATTTGAATAACGGCAGGATTAAGGCAAACGGGCGGTCTGAACCGCCCGTTTTTGTATTCAGTAGGATGTGAGAATCTGATTATCAACTCTCAAACAACTGCAATTGCGGCAAGGCGCTCTTCACTTTTGCAACAATCAATTCAAAATCTTCTTTCCGGTGAACGAAATCAAGCGGATCGCTTTCGATGATGAGCAAGGGACCAATGGAATAGTTACTGATCCATTCTTCGTAGTGGCTATTCAATTGTTCCAGATATTCTCGCGAAATACTCTGTTCAAAATCCCGTCCCCGTTTTTTTATCTGCGACAGAAGCGTATCAACAGAAGCACGAAGATAAATAAGAAGATCGGGCGGTTGCAGATATTCCATCATCACGTGGAAAAGCGAGACGTAATTGTCGTAATCCCGCTTGTCCATTTTGCCAATGAGGTGAAGATTGCGAGCAAAAATTTCAGCGTCTTCATAAATCGAACGATCTTGAATGACAGACATGTTCGATTCAACAATCTGCTTGTGGCTTTTAAAACGGTTGGAGAGAAAATAAATCTGCAGGTGGAATGACCAGCGGTTCATGTCGGCATAAAAATCTGCAAGGTAGGGGTTGTCATCCACGGACTCGTAGTACGGTTTCCAATTGAATCGCTCGCCGAGCATGCGGGTGAGCGATGATTTTCCGGCGCCGATATTTCCGGCGACAGCAATGAACGATTTTGTATCAGACGGCATGCGTTGTATTCCTTCAACAGTTGCAAAAAAGTAGGAAAGTTTTGCTACAAAAGAAACGTGTTTTACAGAAGAAAAGATAAACAAGAAGGAATGAGGTAAACCATTGTGCATCACGCCGGATTTTCACTGTAGGTTCAGATAGCCGTTCGTGCACGATTGGTTTCTTGGGCACTCTTGTTGTCTCTTCCTTAGCGCAAGAGGAGTGCCTTTCTTGTTTGCAGGAATCTACCAGACTGCAGACGGATGAAGTACACACCGCTAGCGCACCCAGTTGCATTCCAAGTGTATCTATGGCTGCCCGGTTCAAACTCTTGATTGACGATCGTTGCTACAATCTGACCTAAGGTGTTGTAAACCCTGATGGTGACGGTAGAGGTTGAGGGCACATCGAACGGTATCACCGTCTCTGTGTTGAAGGGGTTTGGGTAGTTCTGTCCCAACGCAAACACTGATGGCGCTGATGTTTTGAAGCTATGAACGTCAGAAAAGCTTAATCCACCGTACGGAAATACGGCCGCTATTCTCCAGTAATAAGTAGTTAGATAGGCGAATGACATTGTGCGTATCGTGTCGACTAAAGTTGAATCACTGACCAACAACTGAGAAAACAAACTATCAGTTGACACCTGAAGAAAGTAGCGCTGAGCAGATGGGACACGGTTCCATTGCAGGTTGATAACAGCAGGCTGATTGGTTGCGCCGTTAGGTGGAAACACGATTGAAGGTCTCAGGCGAAAGCTGTCCGAACGAAAGATTCCAGAGTCAGTAGCTGCAAATAATCTCCCAATTCGATCAAAGGCAAGCTCAAAGACGGTTCTATTTCCCATGCCATCGATGTATTGTTCCCATGTGCGTCCCCCTGTTGTGCTTCGGTAAACACCTCGTTGATAGACTGCCGCAAGGATATCCCCGTTTGAAGCTACTACGATTCTGTTAACAGGTCCGTAAAGTCCTGTGAATCTGCTCCATGTAGCACCGTTATCGGTGCTATAAATGATCCCACTTGAAGTTCCTGCCAGCACTGTATCATTCCTACATTTGAAGTCATAAGCTCGTTCAAATGAGAGGGGATCAGAAGAAACGTATGTCCAGCTAGCACCTTGATTGTCCGAACAGTAGGTGCCTGATGGCCAAGCGGCGGCAAAAATTCTGCCACGACAACCTTCGCCAAACCCAAAGAAGTAAGAGTGCTGAATGCCATTTCTTGATGGAGCCCAACTGTTGCCATTGTCTAATGATATCATGATGCCGGGATTGTTCCAGTCGTCGTTACCAACGAACACCGCACCGGTCGAACTGACGTACTGAGAATAGGCAAGCGTTATCCCCGCTCTTGCCGTCCATTGAGTGCCTTCAGGGTCTGCGAGGTACGCACCGTACGATCCATTGGCAATAAGGTTCCCATTCTTGAGCGTGCTAATATCGATGAAATACGCATCCACTGTTTGGGGTTGAACGCGTGACCAAGTGGTTCCATCATCTAGCGACTTGTAAAGTCCTCCCCAAAAAGCATCCCCAAAGCCACTAGCGAAGATTTTGCCTTGCTGAGTAATTTCAATTGACAAGACTTGCTTGTAACCATGTCCTGAGTTGATATCGGTCCATGTTTGTCCTGCATCTGTTGAACGGTGGAGACCCTCTGAACTGAAGTTTGCCACAAATACGTTTCCCAGAACTGAAACCTTCCGTTGGAACTGATCTTTGACAAAGTAAGGACAGGACAAAATCGAAGATTGCTTCGTTAGATGATTGTATCTCGCTATACAGTTACCCGCCTTGTAGATCAAGTCTCCGTTCTCGGTGACACTTAGTGGATACCCCGTAGATACTTGCGTTACCTGGTTTTGTTCGAAGTGAAGAATCCAATCAGGGTAGAGGAATAGTTTTATATAAAGGCCACCTTGGTGAGTAGGCAAGATGTGTGTGATTTGAGCGTTGGTCAATGGATATCCAATCGAGAATGGCTCAAACGAAGTCCCGCCATTGGTGCTTCTCAGGAGCAATCCGTACCGAGCACCGACATAGACCCTTCCAGAATCGTCAACTGCATAACTGTCGATAAAAGATCCTCTCCAGACTTCTACCCAGTTGACTCCGCCATCAGTGCTTTTGAATAATTGTTGGTCGGCACCATAGTAGAGCGACGAGTCAATTGGTGATTCCCAGACGCGAACACCGTAGTCGTTCAAGCCATATCTTTGAAAGACCATTGACCAAGTCTGACCGCTGTCTCTACTCACGATGATCCCTTGGCGCGCCACCGCGATAATTTCTCCATTTGCTCTCTCTGTGAGTGAGAAAACCCCACCGAAAGCAGGGTAGATGTTCTTATTCTGCCATGTTGAACCAAAGTCGTCTGAAATGAAGACGCCTTGTTGCCACGTTGAAGAAATCAGCCTTCCGGATCTGGTGAATATCATGTCATTGGAGTAGACACCCTGTGGACCACCGACGAACGTCCATTGGGAAAAGCTAGATTCACTCAACCAGAATAGAAGAAATACTATGATGTAAATCTTGTTTGATTTCATATATAGTAACATTTATTAGATGCCACCATACATGGAGCTACGATGTTCGGACGTTTAGCAAACATCATTAGCCGACCACGGTTATCCGCCGAAGCCGCCGTCTGGCTCAGGCGGAACTATTTTTTTCCGTAGCTTCAACCGCGCCCTCTTAACCTGCTTGCTGAAGTGCCTGCCTGTTCGGCAGACAGGTCGGCTTACTCGCTGTCCATTTGTTGTATCGTTTTTATATCCGTGTCCACCTGTCAAAATTTGTTTCTTTTACCTTTTTGTCACTTGGTTAATCTCGGCCGTGTCGTTTTACGCTTGCGTATAACCGCCCCAAAACCGTACTTCGTTTTTACTACCAATATAGTCTGCCAAACACACCTGTATTGCGTTTTTATACCTTACATCTGCATTGGTATTTTACGTCAGCAAATATAAAGAGCACATAACGCTGGTGCAAGAAGAACAATTACTGTTCCGAAGGACTCTTCGGATATGAAGTATGCTTCGCATCTTTTGGAAGAGTCCTTCGGATAGTGCTACGTACTATCGGTTACTTAAACGTCTCCTTCGAATCCACAATCGTTACCTGTTTCACATTCAACGGATAGCGGGCGACAATCTCATCTTCCTCCAGCACTTCTTTCGGCAAACCCGCCTTCACCGCGTTGGAGTATGACATTGGCGAAGGGAGATTTTCTCTTAAACTTTTTGCAAGTTCTTCTGCCTCGCTTTTATCGGTGACAATAGTTACATACATCTTGTCCGTGCGCCAGTATTTTTTCACCGCGGCGTTCACATCCTTCACCGTCAGTTTTGCAAGTTCCTTATCAACCTCGGAAATGAAATCGTTCCGTCCGTAGAATTTGGAATCCATCAAATACCCGAGTTGTTCATTCGGCGTCTGCACATATAATCTAATGTAACTGCGCAGGAATGTCCGTGTTGCTTCAAAATCTTCTTTGGTCATTCCGTTGTTGATCAGTTTGTCCACTTCACGAACCGCCATCCGCAGTGCAAAATGTGCGTGACCGATTTTGATATCGGACAATTCTGCGTACTGCTGTTTCAATTGTTTTGCAATCTGCACGGGACGAATCCACAGCGCAAAGTAATTAGAGTTACGAGGCACGCCGGAGGGAGGAAGCATGTTTCCGCCGCCGTTGTGGTACCATTCGATGTACGAGTAGTCACCGTAGTTCATCGAACGGGTCTCGCGGATTTTTTGGTACAATTGTCCGTACGATTTGCGGTGTTCACCCAGGTACGAATTTGCCACCATCAGCGCGGCAAACTCTTTGCTGGAGCGGGTGATGGAAAGCGGCGTGCCGGTAAATATTGCCGAGCCGAATGCGTTATCTTTTGCCACAATCTCAACCACAATGCCGTCGGGCATGTTTGCAGAGCCCGGCTTCGGTGGCGTGTATTTCTTCTCCGACAGTTTTGCCATATCCGCTTTCAACTGTGCGAGGAATTCTTTGGAGTACCGTCCCGCAATGCCGATGGTGAGGTTGTTCTTTGTGAAAACATTGGTATAATGCTGTTTCACATCATCCAGTGTAATAGATTTTACACTTTCCGATTTTCCCGCCGTCATGTGCTGGTAGTTTGTTCCGCGGAAGAGCAAATCTTCCAGCGCTTTTTTGCTGTACTCTTCGTCGGACGAAGCGCGGATGACTTGGTCAACGTAGTTCTGCTGGTTCTTCATCACACGCTTGAAATCATTTTCGTCGAACGCCGGCGTCAGTATCAATCCTTTTACGATAGGATAAAACTGGTCAAGGAAGTCAACATGCACCATGAAGGTAAATGTTGTGACTTCTTTATCCACCAGCGCGTAGTATCCCGCCGCCCATGGATAAATTTTGTCTTGAATCTCACTGTAGGTCATCTCTTTCGTTCCACCCTGCGTAATGAGATTGGCGACAGCAGTTGTCAATCCTTCTTTTCCTTTTGGATCGGCGATGGAGCCGTTGCGGAACTGCAGTTTGATAATGACTTTGTTAGAGTTCGGTTGTGGTAGTTCAACGACCTGTTGTGCTGTCATAGGATGTGTGAGGATGATAGTGAAAAACATCATCAATGTTATTGTGAGCGAAGTTCCAACGGGACGAACGAAAAATCTTGTTTTCATTTCACACCTCCTTTCGTATCGGCAGAAATTGTTGCAACAGTCAATCCCGACGGAATAAAATATGTTGCCGCGATGCGTTTCAAATCGTCATTGGTTACCTTGTCGTACATTGCATACAAACGATTGAGTGATTCCGGATCGCCGGTGAGCGTAATGTACGCACACAGCGAGTTGGCAATAGTGGAAGGATTGTCAATGCTCATAGCGAAACTGTACTTCAATCGTGATTTTGTTTTGGCAAGCAGCGCTTCATCGGCGCCGGTCTGTTTGAAGGCTTCAATCGCTTTCACGATTTCATCTTTCACATACTGTAAATCCTCCTTGTTCACCAGCGAGGCATCGATGGAAATCAGATACGGATCGCGTGTATCTTGAGCGCCGCCGCTCAGTTGACGCACTTTCTGTTCTTTGATGACTAATTTTTTGTACAACTCGGATGTCGGCGAGAAGAGAATTGTGCACAGTACATCCAACGCCGGCATATCAATTGCCGTATCGCTGAATGCCGGACCTTTGTAGTGCAATCCGAGATGGGGAGGAATACTGCCATCCTGCAAATGCGTGTAGCGCGTGGAATCTTGTTTCGGCTCCGTTGGAACAACAGAGATGTAGGTACCCCGCTGCCACTTGCCGAAATATTTTTCTGCCAACGCATTCACCTTCTCCGGTGTAACATCGCCAACCACAACAAGAGTAGTGTATTCCGGACGGTAGTAGCGGTTGAAAAATTCAAGTGAGTATTTGTACTGATTCGGCATATCCACAATGTCCTTAAAGAATCCCATAGTGGTATGTTTGTACGTGTGCTTGTCGAAAGCCGTATTCACCAAATTTTCGTACATCTGTTGGTACGGGCTGGCGAAATTTTTCGTGTATTCGCCTTTTACCGCGCCGGCTTCGGTTTTAAAATCATGCTCGCTGTAGTGAAGATTCATAAAACGGTCAGATTCGAGGTCGAACATCGTTTCTAATTTCGTCGCATCGCCGGTCATGTGATAAATAGTGCGGTCGAGCGACGTGTTGGCGTTGGCACCCGCACCGACTGATTTGAGCACTTCGTTGTATTTGTCACGCGGATATTTATCAGTGCCGCGAAACATCATGTGCTCGAAGAAATGTGCGAATCCGGTAACTCCTTCTTCCACTTCGTTACGCGAACCGACGCGCACAACAATGTAGAATGCCGCCAATCCGGGACTGTCGAACTGCACCGTAACGACATTTAATCCATTCGCCAGTTGCTTCTGGTGGATCGGGTAGGGAAGGATGTTATTGCCGGCAAACATCACGCCACTCCCGA
The DNA here is from genome assembly GCA_040753935.1 of Bacteroidota bacterium. Taxonomy (GTDB): domain Bacteria; phylum Bacteroidota; class Ignavibacteria; order UBA10030; family UBA8401; genus SpSt-333. Next base: position 7,574 of record JBFMDF010000018.1, read on the forward strand.
TTACCATCAGCAGGACAAACAACAGTGTGTGTTTCATCATAATTCTCCTTGAATGGTTGTTGACAATTGTTTAGGGGGGTAAACAAGCGAAAAGAAGTTTGTGGAAAATTGCCGCAGATGCAAGAGAAAAAAATTAGTTGAAACATTTGAAAAATTGTTTGTTATCAGATGTTGTCACACCTCGACTACCTGTCCGTCACTTCATTTTTGCTGGCGGGCGCTCGGTGTGACACTGTAGATAATCATCGTGGTTCGACTACGCTCGGTGTGACACTGTAGGTAATCATCGTGGTTCGACTACGTCTGCCCGACTTCGCCGTTCAGTCGGGCAGGCGGGCTCACCTCTACAAGTCGTAGACACGACAGACTCATCCGAAGGATCCTTCGGATAAATTTTTCAGATGTTTTTAGTTCACTTTCCTTTCACTACAAACCACATCGTTCCCACGACACCAAAGAAAAACGCGCTGAACAGATTTGCTTCTGGTGAAATTTCCCACAACCACGCGCCGATGAATGCCGCAACTGCCACAAAACTGTCACGCAGCAAGTAGTAAAAGCCAAACATTCCTGCTTTGTTTTCATCCGGACAAAACTCAAGGATCATTGCTTTGCGGGTTGGTTCGCCAAATTCTTTCAATCCGCGTAAAACAAAAACGCCAGCCAGCATGGTAAAAGATTGCGCGACCAACAACGCCGGCGGAAACAGTGTGAAGAAAACAAATGTTGCCGCGACGAAAGGCTTCTTTGTTGTCTTATCGGCAAAGTACGCCACAGGAATGTAGATAAGGAGTGCCGTTAACATTTCGATCATTGTCAGCACACCAAACTCCACCGGAGAGATGCGGACAATGTCGATGCACCACACGACGACAAAGGCGTACGGTATCTGTTCGCAGAATCTGATGAGGATATCGGACAGAAGAAGGTTCTTCAGCGGCGGTGTCATTCGTTTCCACAACGCCATTGGATTGACAACAGCCGTACGTGGTAACGGTTGAGAGGGCGAAATCATCTGTTGTTGAAGAACAAGAGAAACAAGCGCCAGCGCGATAGCAATCATAAACGAATACCGAATACCGTCGGTTTCTCCGAACTGTTCAATCAGTATTCCTCCCATCATCGGGCCAAGCATCATCGGTACGCGGCGGATAAGTGAATTGACCGAAACACCCATTGCCCGTTTGTTTGTCGGCACGCTCTTTGTCACTAAATCCAGCGTTGCCGGCATTGAAATTGCCGACCATGATAAAAAGAAGAACGAACCGATAATGACCGCCTGCCAGTAAGGGAAGAAGATGACAAGCAAATACCCTGCAATGGTCAACGCATTGAATAACAGCAGTGCTTTCTTGTGTCCCATTCTATCACTCAAGTACCCGCCGAAGAATGAGTACAGCGCATTAACAAAATTATTCGCTCCGGAAAAAATTCCAATGGAAACAATTCCGCCGCCGAGTGCGAGAAGGTAGAGCGGAAGAAATCGTTCTGCAATTCGCTCCCCCGTGCCGACAAGAATCACCATCAGCAACAGCGCCACAGTGTGACGCTGAAGGGCAAGAAAGTGTAGAATTTTTTTGTGCATAGAGGTAACAATGAGTTTTATCGTGGCTGAAAAGTTGGAGATTCTTACGTGAGATGCAAGAACAAAATCGCGTGAGAGACTTGGTGCAGAGGAATTTCGTGTGAATGCCGTGTAGCCGTTATCTCCACTGTTTCCTGTTACCGTGTTTATTCAAACACTTCCTTTTTGTCTGAGGCGGTGATCTGTGCCAGCAACGTACCGGTACGATGATCGACAATGCGCGCAGGAGTCGGAAATCCCCGCACCTTATTGTACACAGAAAGATGATTCAGAAATTGTTCCTTAAAATAGAACGAACGTTGTTTCCACACGGGACCGGACACAATAATCAGCGTTTCCCAATTCTGTTGTTTATAGCGCACAATGAGTCCCAATCGCTGTAAAGCCGGAAGCGTGGAATCGGAAAACGTATTTGCCGTTTGTATCTCCCGATCGGAAAAATACATTGCTGCCGTATCCATCGTACTGTGATAACGCGAATACTGATGGGTGATGGAACGATCGCGTTCGATAATAATGTAGAATGCCACAGCGGCGATACTGAATGCAAACAGATAGACGGCAAGAGAAAAAATCGAAGGGTGTTTCATAATGTATGGCTGAAGCAAAGCAAAACTCTCTCGCCGAGCTTCTGCCCGGCGAATGCTAAAACGTCTGCCTTCAGGTTATTGGTAACACAGGAAGAGAGATTGGCGTGAATCTCCCTTTCCTTTGAAAAGGTAGTGTTTTTCATTGTGTCATCCTTCAGCACGCTCTCCGGACGAAGTCTGGAGAGCGTGTTGAGAATGACTTCTTACATCCTATGGCATTTCCCATGATTCGCGCGAGAGTGAGTACCGCTTTGGAAACGAGAACTTTCCCACTTTCGGTTTCACTAATTCTGCAAAATCCCGGTACGTCATTCGCACCAACTCTTTATGTGTCCCCGCATTGAATGCAATCATTTCATCTTCCGCAAGACTTTCGGAGACTACCACATTCATTCCGAACAGATTTCCAAACGGCGGCATTGCTCCGACTTCGCAGTCGGGAAAAAGATTCTTGAATTCGTGTTCGGCTGCAAGTTCGATGTGTTTGGCACCGGTAAAGGTGTGGAGAAGTTTGAAATCCACCATGTGCGATGCAGGAACTACCACCATCATCATTGTGCCGTCGGCGTTGACAACCACCGTTTTTGCAATCTCCTTCCCCGGAATGCGCGCCATTGCCGCAATCTCTAACGATGTGTATGCCGGCGAATGCGAGATGACGACATACTTGATTTGTCGTTCATCTAAAAAATCTTTCAATCGCTGGAGTATCATACCATCCTCCTTTCACTTAGAAATACACTGCAGATTCACAAATGAAAATTATTTGTGACGATCTGTGGCGTTAATGTTGTGTTTAAAACACAACAACCTCATTCATCCTGCGTTGGCAGGAATCCTGAGGTTGTGCATTGTATTAAGAGAGAAGCATACGCATCTCCCGCAAACAGACTCTACTGCAAAAGTAGTGTGGTTTTGCGGCAATAGCAAGTGCGAATGTTGATTGATGGTGTACGGTGCGTTTTTACAGTCTAATGACTATGTAATGGTATCAGTCATACAGTCGCGCCCTTTCTACTTCTTCGCATTGCTATTCAATAGAATTGTGTGTAAGATAAAAAAGTTATTCAGTGGTATTGCCGACCTCTTGGTCGGCGGTAGTTGTTTTCATCGGCGAAATGAAATTAATCGCCGCATGTGTGCTTGTGTATCACTTCAACCATTCATCAAACCAGTTATTCCATGAAACAATGTTACTGTTTCATACTGTTCATACTTCTTCTTGCGCCGTTCCTTTATTCGCAACATGATCATGATATAGAAGATGACGTGTTGTTCAAATCGGAATCAGCAAAGTACCGGCTTCTCTCTGCATACTTCGCTGAACGCACCACCGCGCGCAAAGATATCGACGTGACGTACTACCGGCTTAATATCCGCATCGCTGATCAGAAAGGATTCGTCCGCGGCGACGTTACAACGCATGTCATTGTCCGCGATTCGGTGCTGACCGAAGTGATATTCGATCTTGTCAACGCTCTCACCGTTGATTCGGCATTCGTTGATGGCAATAAAACGACTGTAACTTCCACTCCCCAAACAATTACACTCGCACTTCCGAAAACATATCAGCAGGGAGAGACGATTATCACCCATATCTATTACAAAGGAAATCCGCCGTACGCAGGGCTGGGAAGTTATTCGGATGTTACAGCATCCGACATGACGCGATGGGTGTACACATTGAGCGAACCATACGGCGCGCGCGATTGGTGGCCCTGTATCGATCATCCGACAGACAAGGCTGATTCCGTTGACATCTGGATTACCTGTGATCAACAACTCATCGGCGTAACCAACGGCACATTGGTTGAAACAGTTCTTAATGACGACGGAACAAAAACATACAAATGGCAACATCGTTATCCCATCGCGTCGTACCTCGTCTCGGTAACGATTGGCAACTTCAGTTCGTTTTCTGATTGGTATAAATATTCTCCAACCGATTCACTGGAGATAGTGAACTATGTGTTGTCAAACATCGGCAGTACGTCGCCATCGTACCGCAGCAATGCTGCGTTGACGGTAAAGATGATGGAAATTTTTTTCTCGATGTTCGGTCCATATCCGTTCATCAAGGAGAAATATGGTCACGCGCAATTCGGATGGAGCGGAGGAATGGAACACCAAACGCTCACGTCGCTCGGTTCAAAGTCATTTACCGAAAGAACAATAGCGCATGAACTTGTTCATCAATGGTTCGGCGATATGATTACCTGTCGCACCTGGCCCGATCTTTGGCTGAACGAAGGGTTTGCGCAGTACTTTGAAGCAGTGTATCGTGAACGGATGTACGGTACGTCAGATTATTGGTCGCTAATGTCGGGGAGATTATCGAATGCCAAAACAGCAACCGGAACGTTGTACGTACAGGATACTGCCAACGTGAGCAATCTTTTTGCCGGAAGCCGGGTGTACAATAAAGGAGCGTCGGTACTGCATATGCTTCGTCATGTGTTGGGCGATTCGCTCTTCTTCGCTTCCATCTACGCGTATGCTAACGATCCGAAATTACAGTACGCCACTGCCGCTACTGCCGATTTTCAATTTTGGTGCGAACAAGTGTCCGGCAGGGATTTGGATTGGTTCTTCAATCAGTGGGTGTTTGGAGAAAAATATCCGAAGTACACCTATTCGTATTCTGTAGATTCAACTGTCGGCGGCTACCTGGCGCACGTGCACATTAAACAAACAACGGGCACAACCAATCCCGCGTTTTTCACCATGCCGATTGATGTGAAGTTTTCCGCCGCCGGATGGGACACAACAGTAACGTTGTTCAACAACGCTGCCGATCAGTCGTTCAACGTACTACTCTCGCATCGCGCTACCTCCATGGCGTTAGATCCCAACGAATGGATTTTACGCGATGCAACATTCAGTCCGGCAGGCGTTAACTTGGCGTCGGTGCCGCATACATTTGAACTACAGCAAAATTATCCGAATCCGTTCAATCCAACAACCACGATACCGTTTACTCTTGGTGTGTCAGGATTTGCATCGTTGAAAATTTATGATGTGCTTGGAAGAGAAGTGGCAACGTTGGTGAACGAAGAAGCAGAAGCAGGAGACCATGCGGTACAGTGGAATGCTTCGGCTGTTCCTGCAGGTGTGTACATTTATCGTTTGCAATTTGGTTCAGTTACACAATCGAGAAAGATGGTGCTGGTGAGGTGATAAGGGATTGGTAACTGGTTAATAGAAACATCTTGTATATTGAATAAATAGTAAATAGAGTATAGATGCAACACTAGTATCAACAAGCCTGAGAAATTTCTAAAGCAATAAACACGTGTTTCAGATATCTCTACTTGTTACTACTCACCAATTACCAATCACCGGTTATTAACTACCAATAACTAATTCTTCCGCTTACTTCACCACTACATCAAAGACAATCTTTGGATGTTGTTTGGGAGCGGTAACGGCATTGAGTACGGAAAACGTTAACCGCACATTGTTCTTTTCGTCAACTGTTTTCACTTCAATGGTTGTTGCCTCATGCGGTTTTAATGAAACGACATCGGAATGTTTGTGAAATGTGTACTCGCTGATATTCTGCAACAGATACTCTGCGTCGCTTGAATTTTCTATGGTGATGTTCAACACGGTTTTTTTCTCTTGATACGTTGCCGAAGAGATAGTGAGCGATTGTTTGATGAGCGGAACGAGAAATTCTTCTCTGCCGATGAGCGTGTTGTTGAACCATACCGCTGTGCGGCGGGCGAAGAGCGCTTCTTTCAATGACTCTACCGTACGTTCTTTGGCAAAAACCAGTGTGATTGGTCGGTGCCCGCCTTCCGGCACACCGTAATCCCAATCAATCAATCCGTGAATATCGGATGAACCCATCACTGTTAAATTGTAATCAAGCGCAATCTGCAATGCCTCATCGGAATACGTAACATCGTTCACCACTTCAATGCCGTCCAATAATTTTTCTTTCAGCAAAAATTTATGTACGTCGGATAATGTAGCAATGCCGGTTTTGCTTTGTCCCAGCCAGTTGGGATGATTCCAGAAAACAAATGCTCCTTGTCTTTTAGCCTCCCGGAAAACTTCAATTGAATCGGACACCAGTAACGTATTCGCATCGGTAATGAAGATAGCGTTGGAATGTCCCGGCGGCATTCGGCGCGTAATTTCGGATCCGTTCACGATAATCAACTTCGTTTTCTTTGCTTCTTCTGCTGCAATCTGAAAAGCGCGGTTTCTATCAGGATGAGGGATGTCGCTTTTGTGCGGCTGGTATTCAAGATGTTCGGTCAGTGCCATTGCATCAAGCCCATCTTTTTCCGCTTCCTGCACGCGAATGGTAGGCCACACACTTCCATCGGAAAACACCGTGTGCTGGTGAAAATCGCACTTGAGTGTAAGGTAACCGGGAATGTTCGGGAAGTTAATGACACGCCCCCTGTGTTCACTATCGTGTGCGAAAAGAATGGTGCCGGCAAAAAGAAGAGCGATGATGAAACGAAGTGCTTTGGTCATAATGAACTCCTTTATCAATTCGAATTTTTCTATGAAAGAACTACAATTCCTTTTTTCTGTAAGAGGGCAATATGTCGAGACGGAACCGGATTTCCTGCAACGTTCACATATTCCAACCGATGAAGTTCGAACAACGGAGAAAGATCGTCAATGTCGTTGAATGACAAATCAACGGCACGAAGATTTTTTAGAAATGCTAAACCGTCAACGTAGCCGATGCGGTTGCCGCCAAGATAGATTTCCTGTAATTGCGTCAGCGATGCAAGTTCGGTGATGTCGTCAAGCCGGTTGTTTGACAAGTCAACAGCAACCAGTTGAGTGCAGTATTGAATACCATCGAGACGCTCCATTTCACAGCCGGAAAGATCGAGCGTTTCAATATCTTCAAAGTAGTATGTCGGCAGTTCCACATTCTGTGTACCGTACATCTGCTGTTTGAATACTGTGTAGAAGGTATGTCGGGGAGTTGCTTCGTCGGTTTCATCAGTATCTATTGACACGTCTTCATACAATTCATCATCATACAGCGTTTCATCCTGATCGTACCGATCGAACTCTTCGCGTATGGTTTCCCACAAATCGGAGTAGGCAGACGACGGTGGGCGTGGCGTTCTTACTGCGACGAGCGTCTGTTCTAATTCAAGAACAGAGAAAATATGTGCGTACGTTTGAAGTCCGTTGAAGTTTTTCGCCGCGTATAGTTTATCAATTTCGCCGCGGTATACAGAAAGGCGATCGGGATGGTACGTCATCATCAATCGGTAAAATGCTCTGCCGTCGGAATCACTGTTCTTCGGTGGACTCGTCTGTCCGCAGGATTGATGTTCGTTCACAGTGGTCATCAACTGCATCAGCGCCGCGGTCTGTTTGCTTTTGTGCAGGTCAATGATTGTGCGGGTAATCTTCTGAAGATTTTCCTGCGTGTATGCAGTAACGAGTTTGTGATAGAGTGAGGTAAGATTCATCGTCAGTGGAAAATTTTTTCTCCTGCTTCAATGGCTACGTCAATATAATCTTCTTTCGTGGGAATTGCGCACGAAAACATAGCGCTGTAGGCACAGTAGGGATTGTATGCTTTGTTGAAATCAATGGTGTACACAAACTCTTTGTCTGCCTGTATTTCTACATCGAGATACCGCCCGACACCGTATGTTGTTGTGCCGGTTGTCTTATCTGTGAACCAGATGCTGTAGTATTCGTGCCCTGTTCTACTCACTCCTTTATAGACATTGATGTTTCTTTCACCATCGTTTCGCTTCCACACAACGTAGCCGTACTTTACTACTTTTCGTTCTTCTCCTTTGGTGCCGAATATCGTCACCGTATCTTTATGCTCATATTTATACAGTTTGCTGTGAAAAACAAAGTCGGGATTGACAGGAAAGTATTTCAGCGGCGAGAAGTGAATACTGCTGTCTTTGGTAAATGGCGAAGCGGGATTGCTCTTCATCCATTCATCTTTTTCGAGGCGTGATTGTTCTACAGAAGCGATGTACGCCTGCTGTTCGGGGGTGTACGTTCTTCCGCAGGATATCAGCAGTCCACAAAAGAGAAATAGAATTCCGTATCTCATAGTATTTATTCTTTACTCAAAAACAAAAAAAATCTTTGTAACGTTGTGTGGTTACGTTTTTTACTTCTTATAC
>JBFMDF010000019.1:0-15686 GCA_040753935.1 Bacteroidota bacterium
GACCGTTGACGAGAGAAATTCTACCGCAAAGATATCTTTTTTCGAAAATGTCTTGGGCTTTTTGTTCGTTACGACCACTGCACCGTAACATTTGCCACCGGAAGAAAACGGCACCACCACCAGTTCTCCCTGCTTCAACAACTCGAAGGCTGATTCGCTGTTGTTAAAGATTGTTTGAGTGTTCTGCGCAAGGTGAATCGACTGAACGCTGTTTGTTCTGATGGATTGGCCGACAATGCTGTTGTCGAAGTCAATCAGTTGCTTCGGAACAAGAAATTTATCGTTCGCTCGCACATGCACCGACGCCAGTGACCACCCGCGCTGCGTTTCATCGAACAACACAACACTCATCGAATCCCACGCAATGACACTTTCCAATTCGGCTGTTAAACTGTTGACAACAAACGGAATTGACGGCTTATTCAACAGTTTTCGTTTCAATCTCCAATCAGCGGCGACAAGTTTGGCATCCGCGTACAATTCATCCTTTTCTGTATAACTAACCAACAACGTAGAGATCAATCTCGAAAAATGATTCAACACAGAAAACGTCTCATCACCGTACGCATCCTCCGCCTTGCTGTCAACGGCAATAACACCAATCGGTTTCTCGCCCGTGCCCTTGCTGGAATAAAAGACCGGCACCCCTACAAATGATTTCACTTCTTGCAAACTCTTGTAGTAACACAGAATGTTCTGTTCCGTTTCCGCAAGGATGGTGTTAACGATTTTCGATTCACCGGAAACCCCGATAGTGCTGACAATATCCGTCCCTAATGGAATTTTTCTCTCTGTGATGAACGAACTGCTGTCGGTAATCTTCGCTTCTACCACTAACTGTTTCGAATCGTGATTGATCCAGAAAAATGCGACGGTGTGCGCAAAGCAAAAATCTTTCAGCGCCGTCAATAGGCTTACCAGTAAACTGTTAAATTCACTCTTCGTTTCCATCACCGACATCGTGTTCGATGCTGTTCCCCGGTTGTCGCTGGTTGCCTGTGTGTCTTTATCGCTACGACGATTACCATGGTGTTGTTGTTCTTGTAATTTCAAAGGAAGTGCCGCCGGTTCAAAAAGAATATCGTCAGCCGTCGTTTGTTCTGCACCGGAAGTACTATCACCATCAACAACCTCTTCCGATATCTTTTTCAGATTTTTCCCGCGGTACACTTCTACCGCTGAATAGAAAAGAAAAGCGCCGATTCCAACGGCAAGCACATTGGTCAACGGCACTGTACTGAACACCCCTAAAAATACGAGAAGGACTCCTACGCCAGCCAGTACGCCCTCTTCTAAAAATTTTTTTGTCTTCTTTGAATGGGCGATTTCCTGCTTATATTCTGGCATTCTGAGTCCTTAATACGTGTCCGCCCATTGCGGACATGAAATCGCTAAAAAACCGAATAAATGTATTGATATTTCGTCGCAAAGTCAATTGCAAAAAATGTGATCCGACCACACAAAAGACCCACAGGATAAAAATTTTTTCGGTTTTTCATAGTTGCGCTCTTTTTATTTTTTAATTACACTTCATCCAAAGACGGACTCTCTCAACGAAACTCACCATACGAGTATAACTATGAAAGCAGTTATTATGTCCGGAGGATTCGGTACACGACTCCGCCCCCTCACGTGCAACATTCCCAAGCCAATGGTACCGATGATGAACAAACCGATGATGCAACACATTGTCGATTTGATCAAAAAACTCGGTATCAATCAAATCGTCTCTACGCTGTTTTATCAACCGGAAATTATTACGAGTTACTTTGGCGACGGTACGAAGTTCGGTGTACACCTGCAGTACCGAAGAGCAGAAGCAGACTACGGTACTGCGGGCAGCGTACGAAATGCGGCTGATTTTCTCGACGAACGCTTCATCATCATCAGCGGTGATGTGCTGACCGATTTCGACCTTACGAAAGCAATCGAATTCCATGAAAAGAAAAAAGCCAAAGCAACGTTGGTGCTGACAAGAGCAACCAATCCCCTTGCTTTCGGCGTTGTTATTACCGATAACAATGGAAAAATCACTCGCTTTCTCGAAAAACCAACATGGGGAGAAGTCTTTAGCGATACCATCAACACCGGCATCTACATTATCGAACCGGAAGTGTTGCAACTCATTCCCTTTCAAAAGGAATTCGACTTCAGTAAAAATCTCTTTCCAGCGATGTTGGAGCAAGATATGGGACTGTATGGCTATATCGCGGAAGGATACTGGCGTGATGTCGGCAATTTAAATGAATACCAAGAAGCTCATCTGGATGCACTTGATGATAAAGTGAAAATTACCTGTGAAGGAAACCGTGTCGGTAGTGCGTACGTTGGAACAAATACGTTGATTGAAACTGCTATCGACAATTTGCAGGGTAAAGTGCTGATTGGCCGTAATTGCAAAATCGGCAAGAACGTGAAGATCATCAAATCGGTCATTGGAAACGGCTGTGTGATTGGAGACGGAACCGTTATCCGAAATTCCGTTATCTGGTCGGATACGACGATAGGAAAAGGAACAGAACTCACTTCTTGCGTTATTGGCAAATGGTGTTCTATTGGTGATTATGCTACAATTAGCGACAATGTTTTTATTTCCGATAAGTGTACTATCGGCAACGAAAGCAAACTCGCTCCGAACATTAAACTATGGCCGGGAAAAGAAGTAGAAGACGGCGCCATCCTCACCCGTTCGCTTGTGTGGGAAGACAAATGGCTGAAGGATCTTTTCACCGATGCACGAATTACCGGTTTATCCAACATAGAAATGAACCCAGAATTCGGCGCGAAACTTGGCGCGGCATTTGGTGCGTTGGTGGGAAAAGGAAAAACAGTGTTGATGAGCCGCGATGTGGATAATGTTTCACGAATGATGAATCGTGCCATCATGTGCGGTTTAATGTCGGCCGGTGTAGATGCCGGAGACTTACGCGCTGTCTCCATTCCAATTTTGCGTCAAGAATTGCGCAATGGCAAACATGCCGGCGGCATTCATGTGCGTAAATCGCCGTTCGATAAAAATCTCACCGATATCATTTTCTTCGACGGCAAAGGGAAAGATCTTCCGACGTCGAAGACAAAATCGCTCGAGCGAATCTTTTTCGGTGAAGATTTCCCGCGTGTTCTTCCGGATGAAGTAGGTAGTGTTACCTTTCCCGAACGCGCTCAGGAAAGTTACATTGAAAAATTTCTCTCGACAATCAACGTTGATGCAATTTCACAGGCAAAATTCAAACTTGTTGTTGACTATTCCAGCGGTATTGCTTCGTCAATTTTCCCGAACATTCTCGGCTCACTCCACGTTCAAGTACTCTCACAGAATGCTTACCTCGATGCCAAAAAACTAACCCGCAACGAGGAAGAGTACAATGAAGCAGTGGACCAACTTTCGCATATCGTGACCTCGCTCGGCTACGATGTCGGTTTCCTCCTTGATGCAGGTGCAGAAAAATGTTTCGTCGTCGATGAAAACGGAAAATTTATCAACAACGATCGGTTGCTGACACTCGTTACCTATCTTTTCTTAAACGCTTATCCCGATATGAAAAAAATAGCAGTCCCTATTACTGCTTCGGCAGAAATCGATCTTATCGCCCAACACATGGGGGTGGAAGTTGTTAAGACCAGAGACAGTCATCTTTCGCTGATGGAGGCGGCAACACGTGAAGACATCAAGTTTGTTGGCGGCACCAAAGGAGGATTTATTTTCACCGATTTTCTCTTTGCCAGCGACGGTATGTATTCAGTCGCAAAAATTCTTGAGATGATGGCACTGACCAATACTCGTTTTGGCAAACTCGACCAACAGGTACCGAAACTGCACATGAATAGGAAGGTGATACACGTTCCATGGGATAAAAAAGGGAAAGTAATGCGCTACTTGATGAAAGAGACCGACCACCATCCACAGCGCATTCTTCTGGACGGCGTAAAATTGATTTTAGACCACACCGCCTCTACCTCAGTGCTATTGTGGCCCGATCGTTCAAAACCGTCGTTTCATATCTTTGCAGAATCAAAAGAGCGAGAACTGGCAGATTTGCTGATTGCACAATACGAAGAGAAAATTGTCGCATGGCGTGATATGAAGGAATAACCATGCGGATTGATGACATCGGGAGAACACCTGCTGTTTTTTCATTAAGAGAAAATTAGTTCCATTTGCAAGACGAAAATCGTATATTTGAAAACATTTTTTGACATCATGGAGCACTACTTAACATATGAAAATTAGTGATATTCTTGATGAATCGGTTGTTCGAGTTAATCTGAAGGGAAAATCGAAGGACGAAGTCATCAACGAAATGATTGCGATCGTTAACCACTCAAATAAAATTTTAGATATTGAAAAAGTTCGTGAAGCGATCTTTGAACGTGAAAAAATTATGTCCACCGGTGTGGGCAACGGCTTTGCTATTCCACACGGAAAAACAGACGCCGTGCTCGACATTGTCGCCGCATTTGCCATCACCGAAGAGCCGATCGATTACGAATCGCTCGACGAGCAACCGGTGCGGTTGATTTTTCTCCTCGTTGGCAAAGACAGTATGGTGGGAGCGCACATTAAGTTGTTGAGTAGAATTTCGCGGCTGATGAATAAAGAAGATTTTCGCAACAAATTGCTGGCGGCAAAAACACCGAAAGAAGTGATTGATATTTTCAAGACGGAAGAAGCACAATACTTCGACTCATAATCATAATGATGAAGATGAACAAAGAAACAGCAAATACTATTTTAGTTGAACAGTACTATCGGCTTTTAGAAAATCTCAACGAACATTCAAAACAAAAACTCATTTCAAAATTACTAGAGTCGATGAAAACTAAACCTAAAAGCCGAAGCACCCAGTCCTTACAATCATTGTTTGGGTCCTTTTCTTCGCGTCAATCGGCCGATACTATCATTCAAAACATCAAGAAAGCCAGAAGGTTTACTCGTACTATAGAAAAACTTTGAAAAGATATTTATTAGATACCAATATTTGCATCTATTTTCTCAAGGGACTTTTTCATCTTGATAAAAAAATTGATTCTATAGGTGAAGCAAATTGCTACATTTCAGAAATTACTGTAGCAGAATTAAAATTTGGCGCTGAGAATAGCAACTACCCTGCAAAAAACTCAAAAGTTGTAGAAGAATTTACTAACCGTTTTACCATTCTCCCTATTTTCCCTGTGTTAGACATCTATGCTAAAGAGAAAGTGAGATTGCGAAAAAAAGGAAAACCACTTGATGATTTTGATTTACTTATCGGGGCAACCGCTCTCTCATACAATCTAACATTGGTTACAAACAATGTATCGGATTTTAACCGAATGAAAAATATAATTATCGAAGATTGGACCCAATAATGCTGTACCGTGCAATTAAAGGCACAAAAGATATTCTCCCTGCTGAAACACCAATGTGGCAATTTGTCGAGCAGACAATCCGCAGTGTGTTTCATCGTTTTAATTACAAAGAAATTCGAACACCGATCTTTGAGCAAACAGCGCTTTTCTCGCGAAGCATCGGTGAATTGACCGACATTGTCGGTAAAGAGATGTACACCTTTACCGATAGAAGCAACGAAAGCATTACTCTTCGTCCAGAAGGAACTGCCTCAGTGATGCGCGCCTACCTTCAACATAATTTGGGACAGGAACAACCACTGACAAAAGTGTACTACATCGGTCCAATGTTCCGACAAGAACGACCACAAGCAGGGCGCCTGCGACAATTTCATCAATTCGGCGCCGAAGCAACAGGTTCACCTTCGCCGGAAACCGATGTCGAAATTATCGCCCTGGCAATTGAGATCTACAAACAACTGGGCATTATAAATTACTCATTGCAGATCAATTCTGTTGGCGACGAAGAATGCCGGCCGAGGTATAAGGAAATTCTCAAAACAGAGTTGCGCAAAATTGCGCACAAACTTTCCCCCGACAGTCAAAAACGGATCGAACAAAATCCAATGCGTGTGCTCGACTCAAAGGACGAGAATGACAAAGCATTAACAGAACGAATGCCTCTGATGATTGACTATTTAAATGAACAGTGCGCCGCTCATTTCGAACAAGTAAAGAAATTGCTGACAGAGATCGGAATTCCATACACTGTGAACGGGCGACTGGTGCGCGGTTTGGATTATTACACCAAGACAGCATTCGAAATTACCAGCACAGAACTTGGCTCGCAAGATGCTCTTGCCGGCGGCGGACGGTACGATTTACTGATTGAAGAACTTGGCGGTAAACGAACACCCAGTGTCGGCTTTGCGGCGGGCTTGGAACGATTGATCATGGTGTTGACTAAGAAAGGATTTCAACCGCCGAAATCTCATCCCACAGTATTCATTGTTGTAGCGGATGATTCTGCGCGTGAGTGGGCGCTAAAAAAAACAATAGAACTTCGCTCGCTTGGCTTTGCGGTAGAAACCGATTTACTCAACCGAAGTGTGAAAGCACAAATGAAGGAAGCCGACCGTCAACAGTCAACCTACGCATTGGTTGTCGGCACGACAGAACTACAGAACGGCAAAGGGATATTGAAACATCTTGCCGAGCATACTCAACACGAAGTGGAATTAAACGCACTTCCTCAATTGTTACAATAACATGGCAACGGCAAGAAAGTCACACGCCATTGAATACCGTCTGCTGGTTGAACACGTGCATGACGAAACGCTGAAGAAAGACGGTATCCTGTTCCATTTAGAAACGACAACGTTGTTTGCAAATTTTTCATACCAGATCGATGTGAAAGATACGGTAGAAAAGGCAACGATTACATGGTACCTGCACGGACTGCGCCCGCCATCAATGAACATGCCCGAATCCGGCGTGGCACAATTCAGCAAAGTGTATTTTGATGTACCGAAGAAGATGACATTCACATTGGTAAAAAAGGGAAATGTTCGCGCAAGCACCGATTTAGTTTTTTCGAAATCATCAATCACCGCTTCGAAAGCGAAAGATAATTTTTTGAAAATCTACACAGACCGTCGGTTGTTTGAAACAACGCGCACAAACGATCGACAACCGCCGGAACATAAACCAGATATCCACCGTGAACAACCACTAACTAAACAGAAGAAACGATAATGCATCCAATTCTCTTTGAAATCGGACCGATTAAAATTTACAGTTTCGGATTGATGATGGGGATCTCGTTCATCATCGGCAATATTCTTCTCACAAAAGAATTTAAACGAAAAAAAATCAATCCGGATTTTGCTTCCAATATCACCGTCATCGCATTGGTAGCCGGAGTTGTCGGCTCGAAAATTCTCTACTTGTTTGAAAATTTTTCTGAGTTCATTGCTGACCCGTTTGGCATGGCATTTTCTCCAGGCGGACTGACATTCTACGGAGGATTTATTTTGGCCACGGCCTCAATTTACTTCTATGCAAAAAAGAAAAATATCAAGTTCATTCACATTGCCGATTCAATTGCCCCCGCATTGCTTCTTGCCTACGGTATCGCACGCATTGGCTGTCATCTTGCCGGCGATGGTGATTACGGCTACCCGACCGATTTACCTTGGGGAACAGATTATTCAAACGGAACATACCCTCCCTCTGCAGCATTCAGAAATTTTCCAGAGATTGTTGCACAGTACGGTGTCAACGGCGTTGTCCCCGATAATACGCTCTGCCACCCGACACCCATTTACGAAACACTGATCTGCGCAGGATTTTTTTGGATTCTGTGGAAGAACAGAACAAAGTGGAACACCGACGGACAGATGTTTTATACGTATCTCATCCTTGCCGGTGTTGAACGCTTCTCGGTAGAATTTCTGCGGTTGAATCCGCGCTTGTTGTTCGGCTTGAGTGAAGCGCAAATCATTTCGCTCATTCTCATCGCCATTGGCGCCATCGGTTTGAATTCTATCCGGCGTGAAACAAAACATCTCCATCAATGAATATCATCGTTGGACGAAAACCGGTTCTCGATGCACTAAAGTCGAATACCTTAATCGACAAAGTGATGATTTCCACTACTGCGCATGGCGAGGTTGTGGACGAAATCGTAAAATTACTGCGGCAAAAAAATATTCCGTTCAAATTCTCTCCCGCTGATCAAATTGCAAAGACCGCCCGCGACCAACAGACGCAAGGCATTATTGCATTTGTTGGAACAAAAGAATTTTCCGACATCAGCGAATTGATGAACATTGCAAAAGCAAAAAACGAGCAACCGTTTTTTCTCATCTTCGATGAAATTGAAGATGTTCATAATCTCGGCGCACTCATCCGTACAGCAGTGTGTGTAGGTGTACATGGGGGAATTATTCCCAAACATCACAACGCACCCGTGAATGAAACAGTGATCAAGACTTCTGCAGGGGCAAGTCTGCAGTTCCCAATGGCACGTGTAACAAACATTGCACAGACAATTGAAGAACTGAAAGAGAACGGCATCTGGATTGTTGGTACGGATATAGCGGCAACAAAAAATTTCACCGACATTGATTACACTATGCCCGTCGCTATTGTCATTGGCAATGAAGGGAAAGGGATGCGGAGATTGGTTAAAGAAAAATGCGATTTTCTTGTGAAGATACCGATGAAGGGAAATTTTGATTCGCTCAACGCCTCTGTTGCCGGCGCCCTGGTGATGTATGAGGTGATGAGAAAGAGAAGCTTCCAATAAACTTTTCTTGACACTAATTATTCAAATTCATACTTTGCCGTCGCATTTAGACCCCGTAGAGATACACGGGTTTTTCCTCTAACACTTTAGGGAGGTTGCTATGTTCGGAAAAAATTTTTGGATTGCAGTAATTGTTGGCAGTATCGTTGTGAATGTGATTGATTTTCTTGTGCAGGGGATGCTGTTTCAACAAATGTTCTACTCTAAAATGCAGGGGTTGAAAAGTACAAATCCGGGCTGGTTTATGGCGATGGATGTGCTGATGGTGGTCGTCTTCGTGTGGGTGTACGACAAGGTGTACGGCAGTTTCGGCGGCGGAATAAACGGCGGCATGAAGTTCGGTTTCTACTATGGCGTTATTCTGAACTTCCCAACCATGTTCTTTCCATATCTGATGTGGGAAGGTGTTCCGTACGCATACGTGTGGGCTTCAATCATCTACGGAATACTTTGGGGTATCGTACTAGGTGCGACAGTCGGAAAGTTTTATATGAAGGGTGCAACGTCATAGGTAAGGTAATGTGTCTTCATCCCCGAAGTCTCAAAAGATTTCGGGGATGTTATTTAGTAGATCCCCACAGTACATCACTCGGTAACGTTCTGGCATCTCTCAACAAACGCAGACCGAATTCTCTCCCTTTTTCGTTGGCTAACTTATCACGCGGGTCAATTCTTCCACCAAGCACAAAACTTTCTTCACCGGTTTCCAATAAGTCCCCAAACCAACGGGCTACAGCATCAGAGTTAAACACGTAGGCAACGTACGCTGAGCCGAAGAAATGCTGAAGTTTATCTTTATCTGACGATCGCCGAAAGTCGTTTAATAATTTCTTTGGCAGATGTGTGCGCCGGATGCGGAACAATGAATCAGATTCAAATGTCAACGGAATGTACACCGAACCGAGCAGCGGAATTCGCAATCCTAATCGGCGATGGTCCATCACAGCAACTGTGGCAATCAACAACGCATGCTTAACGTCGTCATCTGCAATGAGCATGGCGCGGTCGAAAATTGCATCAACAGCCAGCGTGTCGTCGTACCGTTTGCGCAATTCATAAAACCGCTCGTCACGCAGATACCGTTTCAAGCGGGCTTCATCTTTGAAGAACGGAGGAAGGAAGCCGGTAACGTCGAAGAGCGAAGAAGTTTCTGTGGAATAATACCAGTCCTCATTAAGCCAAAGCGAATCTTGATCTTGAGAAAAAATGAAGGACGGGAGATACAAGATGAATAAAACACCGAATATCGAATATCGAACAAGGAGTTTTGAAAAGATTTGATGAACGGAACGTCCTACTTCATCCTTCATAATTCATACTTCATCTTTACACTTGCAGCACACCTGTCTTCAACTCAGGAATGTTCGGATTGCAATTCGCCATTGCAATGCCGCGGGAAATGACCTCGCGTGTGTCGAGCGGATCAATAATGCCGTCAATCCACAAACGTGCAGCAGCAAATACCGGGTCGAGTTCACTTTCATATTTTTTCTGAATTTCATCGAGAAGGTGTTTTTGTTGCTCTTCAGAAATATGCGCTCCCCCTTTCTCCATGGCCTGCACTTTAATGGAAAGAAGCGTCTCGCTCGCCTGCTTCCCTCCCATCACAGCAATCTGCGCCGTGTGCCATCCAAAAATCAAACGCGGATCGTACGCCTTGCCGCACATTGCATAATTTCCTGCCCCATAACTATTGCCCATAATAATTGTGAATTTGGGGACAACAGAATTTGCAACAGCATTCACCATCTTGGCGCCGTCTTTAATAATGCCGCCGTGTTCACTTCTGCTGCCGACCATGAATCCCGTTACATCTTGAAAAAACACAAGCGGAATTCGCTTTTGATTGCAATTGAGGATAAAGCGCGTTGCTTTATCTGCGCTGTCAGAATAAATTACACCACCGACTTGCATTTCTCCCTTTGCTGTCTTCACAATGGCCCGTTGATTGGCAACAATTCCGACTGCCCAGCCGTCAATCCGCGCATAGCCACAGATAATGGTTTTCCCGTAGCCGGATTTATACTCATCCAACTCGCTGTCATCAATGATTCGCGCAAGTACTTGATAGGTGTCGTACGGTTTGTTCCTTTCGGCAGGAAGAATGCCGTAAATTTCTTTCGGATCGAATTTTGGTTTCGACGGTTTTTCGTAATTGAATCCTGCAATGGGAAAGTGCCCTAACTTTGAAATGATACTGCGAATTTTTTTAATTGCTTCTTCATCATTCTTCATCTTATGGTCGGTCACACCGCTGATTTCGCAATGCACGGTTGCGCCGCCGAGCGATTCATTATCAATCTCCTCACCAATTGCCGCTTTCACCAAATGCGAGCCGGCAAGAAACACACTGCCGGTTTTATCCACAATCATCGCTTCATCACTCATAATCGGAAGATATGCTCCACCGGCAACACACGGACCCATAATTGCCGCAATTTGCGTAATGCCCATGGCAGACATGACAGCGTTGTTGCGGAAGATTCTTCCGAAATGTTCTTTATCCGGAAAAATTTCTGATTGAAGAGGAAGAAAGACACCGGCCGAATCAACGAGATAAATAATCGGCAAATGATTTTCCATTGCAATTTCCTGTGCGCGAAGATTTTTTTTCGCCGTTATCGGAAACCATGCACCCGCTTTCACCGTCGCGTCGTTGGCAACAATAACACAATCCCTGTTGTGAATTTTTCCAATGCCGAAAATTGTACCGGACGAAGGCGCGCCACCGTATTCTTCGTACATTCCATGCGCCGCTAACAGACCGATTTCGAGAAATGTTGATTGAGGATCAATCAGTAACTCAATCCGCTCGCGCGCTGTTAGTTTTCCTTTCTTCTTATGCTTTGCAATTGCCGCTGTCCCTCCGCCAAGCATAACCTGTTTTTCCAATTCGCGTAATCGTTTCAACGCAAAAGTATGGAATTCAACATTGCGTTTGAATGTGTCGTCGTGTGTTATTTGTGAGCCGATCATAAATAGTGACTTACCTCGAATAGATATTAACAGACAGAGATTCTATCGTGTGGTTATTGAGCCAACTGTTTCATGGCAATTTTGTACATGTAATCTTTTATTTCTTCACTCTCTGGGTTTTGCACACTTGCGTGCGCCGCATACTCCAACGCTTTCGGTAAATTACCGTCGAAGTACAATGCCTTCGACAGTTTCATCAGCAGTTCGGCAAGCGATTCGTTCTCTCTGTAATCAAAGTGCTGGCGTATCTCAAGCGCTCGCCGGTAATTTTCCGCCGCTTTGGCAAATTGTTGAAGGGCAAATTGCATATCACCTAACCGAATACGGTACACATCAATGGTATCGTTCGTCAACGTTATTGCTTTCATCATCAGTCGTTCACATTCTTCAAACGAAACCGAACTTAAGTATGATGATACCGGCCTATCGCTGGAAAATTTCAGCCAGGCATATTGTACCAGCACAGCCGGATCATTTGGCCTTTTCTGTGCAAGTTGAGCAAAATATTCTTTGCTCTCCTCAACTCTTCCTACGCTTGCCGCCAACGAAGCGAGAGAGAGGAGAATCTGTTGCTCGTTTGGAAATTGCTCGTGTAAGGTTTTCATCATTGAGTATGCCATGTTCGGTTCGCCTCGTTCCGGATCTGCGTTGACCTGCGCAATGTTGAATGCATCTCCCGAACTAAGTGGAAACCGTTTTGCATACACCGACAAGAATAAATTCTCGCTCCTGATATTCAACCGTTCATCGTAGAACTTGTACTCGTTCACTCCTTTGTTTGAAAAGAATGCACGCGGCGCGTAGTATTCAAGGTACGGTTTATCTTCAGTGTTCACTATTCCGACTCCCGCATACTCTTTTGCCTGACGGCTGGATAAACTTTGCATTGAAAGAAGCGATGGAATGTGGTTGAGATTGATACGCGCAAGATCGCGACTGACCTTTTCGTTCATTGCTTTGCGACGGAGTGATTCCATGCTGAACAGCAGAGGTCGCTGGGCGCCGATAAGCAGTACATCGTTCCGCAACGAATGCCAAACGGTAGTAAACGGAAACTCCTGTTGGAATGTGCGTAACACCAACTTGAAAATTTCATCATCAATTTCGTACAAATGGAACCACTGCACCATCAATCCATCGCTGCGCAATTGTTCTTTGCACTGTTTGAAAAAATCGGCAGAATACAGATTGCCTATTCCCGTAATCCACGGATTGGACGGTTCGCTGATGATAACGTCGTACGTTTTCCGCGATAAACTCAGGTAGGCATGTGCATCTTCAAGGTAGACATGAAATCGGGGGTCGTTCAGCGGCTTTCCGTTCACATGGTCAAAATGAACGGACGCTTCCATCACTTCGGGCGAAATTTCTACACAGTCAACCGATGAGACATCATGCGTGAGGACGCTTCCGGCGGTGACTCCGCTTCCGTAGCCGATGATTAGTACTGTATCCGGTTTCGAGTGAAGTAGCATCGGCAATTGCGCCAGTAGAATTTGCGTCGGCAAATCGCCTACCGAAGAAGCATCTGATTTTCCGTTGATGATGAGAATGTTTTGTCGTTTTCCGAGCGCCACTGCATCTACCACCGCCACTGTTGCAGTTGTTCCTTCTTTGTAATAGAGATCATTTTTTTGGTACGTTCGCGAAACAAATTCATTGTAAGACTTCGGCACCGACACATCTTGCTTCACCGCCAAACGGAACACTCCCGAATAGAACATCAATTTACTCCAGTCGCTGGCAAATAACGAATAACTGATCGCCACAACAATAGCCGACGAAACAATGACAATTTTTTTCGCTGTTGTTCTCATCGAATCAACAAATAGTACTACCATACCCGCCAGCGCGTTGATGCCAACGGCAATATCCACCGTCCGCTGAATACCGAACAAAGGAATACAGAGCAGTCCCGCCACTAACGAGCCAATAACTGTTCCTACCGTATTGAGGGAAAAAACATTTCCTACGACACGTCCCAATGTTTCGATGCCACGCGCCGCAATTTTGCTTGCCACGGGCAGTGTCATTCCTAAAAATATCGTTGGAACGAACATAATGAAAAAGCAGAATGCAAACTGAAAGGTAAGATAGATGGGATACGTTGTTTCGGATTTTGTGAGAAGAGCGCTTGCTTTCCAAAAGAGATACGGAATTCTGCTGTAGAGAGGAAGCGATAGCAACATCGAAAAGACAACGCCGACCTGACAGGTTGCGAGAAAACCGAACGGATTGTTCATCGTTTCAATCTTCTTTGCAACAATCCAACTGCCGAGCGTGATGCCGGAGATGAATGCCGCAAGCATCAATGAGAACGAATATGTTGACGAGCCGAACACCGGAATCAACATTCTTACCCACGTTACTTCATACATCATTGACGCAATGCCGGAAACACCGGCAATAGCAACAGCGATGATGATTTCTTTTTTTGAAAAAGAGTGCGGTAACGGCGACGGAGCAAATGACTCATCACTATGGACAGATATGTCTGCTTTCAGTTGCTTCAACTGCAGCGAAAGAAAGAGTGCTACAAACCCGACGGCAAGGTTAAGCAGTGCTGTCCCTTCAATCGTCGTTTCTAAACCAAGAAGACGAATGAGAAAAAATCCACCCAACACCACACCCACAACAGCACCGAAGCTATTGAGAAAATAGAGCACCGCAATCATTCGTCCGGATTCTTCAAGGCGTGTGGTAATTCCTTTCACCAACACCGGCAACGTCCCCCCCATCAAAATCGTAGGAAACAATAACAACAAAGCGCTTACGATAAATCGCAAGACAAGGAGTTGTGTTGACCCTGCTTCAATTCCGAATGTTTGCACAGCGGCAAAAAAAATTCCTTTGACGGCGTCAAGAATATCGGGAAAGAAAAAACAGTATGCTGCTATGCCGATTTCAAGGTAGGCGTACAGCCCCACCGGTGTGTGCATTCTATCCACCCGTCTTCCCCACACGGCAGCGCCAATGGCTAATCCCCCCATGAAGGTTGCCAGCACAATCGTCTGTGCGTATGTTGTATTGCCGAGGAACAGCGAAAGATATTTAAACCACACAATCTGGTAAATAAGTCCGACGGCACCGGAGAGAATGAACAGAATTGCTATGAGAGAGTGAAATGTTTGTTTTGTCATTCGCAAAAGGGAAACAGATGATGGATAAAGTAGGAAATCATGTTGGAACGGTCCAGTTGTAATTGTTTATCGACTCAATGCCTCGCCGGTTCATTGCCCATATCGCTAAGTAACAGAATCAATCATTCAACTCAAAAAATCATCAATGCACTAAATTATTTTAGAAGATTCCTTGCAATCACCATCTTCTGTACTTCGCTTGTTCCTTCGCCGATGGTGAGTAACTTTACGTCGCGATATAATTTTTCTACCGGAAAATCTTTGGTAAATCCGTATCCGCCGTGAATCTGCACCGCCTCGTTTGCCACGCGTGTCGCCACTTCACTGGCAAAATATTTGGCTTGCGCAGCTGCAAGATTGATATCTTCACCAGCATCTTTCATCATTGCCGCTTTCTGCACCAGCAAACGAGCGGCTTCAATTTCCATTGCCATATCGGCAAGTTTAAATTGAATTGCCTGAAATTCCGCAATCGGCTTCCCGAATTGTTTCCGCTCCTTTGCGTACTTGATGCTTGCTTCCATCGCTCCCTGTGCAAGACCAACCGCGAGCGCTCCAATGCCAATTCGACCACCGTCGAGCACTGCCAATGCCTGTCTGAATCCTTCGCCGACATTGCCGATGAGATTTTCTTCGGGAACGCGGACATTATCAAGTATCAACGACGCTGTTTCGCTGGCGCGCATGCCGAGTTTATTTTCTTTTTTACCGGACGAAAAGCCGGGGAATCCTTTTTCAACGATGAATGCTGAGATGGATTTGTTTTTTGTTCTATCGGTAACAGCGAGAATGACAAATATGTCTCCGGAAATTCCATGAGTGATAAAATTTTTACTGCCGTTGATCACCCATTCGTTTCCTTCTTTCACAGCAACAGTTCTCATTCCGCCGGCATCACTTCCGGAAAATGCTTCGGTCGACCCCCGCGGCCG
>JBFMDF010000020.1:0-15545 GCA_040753935.1 Bacteroidota bacterium
AAAGGGGGACCATCGTTTACCATTTGCGACGCCCCAAGTGGAAGAGGCGGTGCGTGGAATGAGGCAGGTGTTATTGTATTTGCTCCGAACAGCGGCGGTCCATTACATCAGGTCTCTTCGGCTGGGGGGAGGTCCAAACAACTAACCGTTCTTGATTCCACCGAGTTCGAAGTAAATCATCGGTGGCCCTATTTTCTTCCTGACGGAGATCATTTCTTTTACAGCGTTCAAACAAGCAAACCGTCCCTTGAAGATGATGCCGACCATATCAGGATCACGTCGCTCAGCGGTGGCGAAAGTACGATCATCATTCGCGCCTCAAGCAATGTTGCCTTTAACGATGGATGGGTGCTGTATTACAAACAGAACACACTGCTTGCTCAACACTTTGATGAGGGATCGTTGTCGCTGGAAGGAGAGCCGATACCGGTGCTTGAAAACGTGCTGTACTCTCGCGTCCGAAGCAAAGGAACGTTCTCGCTCTCTCGCACAAACCGTCTCTCGTACCTCAGCACCTCCAAATCGGATCAGGAAATGGTGATCTTTAATGCGCGCGGTATGATCGAACACAGGATGAAATCAAGAGTATCGGAAACGTTCGCAACATTCTCGCGCGATGAAAAATATATCGCTACAGATGCACTGGATGAATCTGCAAAGAACACCGACCTGTGGATCCACGACATTCAACGGAACAGCGATACACGGTTGACATTCGATAAGGGAACGGAGATCGTTCCGGAATGGTCCCCGGATGGAAAGAAGGTATATTTCAGTTCCAATCGGTCAGGGGTCTTTTCTGTGTATGCCAAGAACAGTAACGGTACCGGTGATGATCAGTTGGTGTACTCCCAGCAATCTCATTCGTACGTAACAGATGTCTCTTCGGACGGAAACAAACTGCTCCTCTCCATCAATTCCCAGGGACCGCAAAAGTGGGATATCGGTATGTTCGACATCGCTCAGAAAAAGTATACACCATTACTGACATCCGATTTCAGCGAGTGGTTGGCTGTTTTCTCCCCGGACGGAAAATGGTTCGCCTATCAATCCAACGAGACCGGCAAGTACGAAATATACATCCGGCCAACCGACGGATCTCCGAGCAAGTGGCAAGTATCGACGGAAGGGGGCGCGACACCGCAGTGGATGAGCAACGGGAAGGAGATCATGTACAACCTTGCCGCTCAGCAGATTTTTTCGGCGTCCGTCTCTATCTCGGGAAACCAAATAACGGTCGGCCAGTCAAAATTGATATTTAAGATAGACGCCGGGTACCAGACCGAGATTCTGGGAACATCAAAGAGCGGAAAAAAAATTCTGGCAAAACGGACACTGAACACACAGTCTTTAAAAAGTTCGTCACTCATCTTTAATTGGAAAAATTTGGTAGAGAAAAAATAATGATCGGACTAACAATTTCGCACTATACTATTTTGGAAAAACTCGGTGAAGGAGGAATGGGTATCGTCTACAAAGCCCAGGACACCAAACTCGACCGATTTGTGGCGCTCAAGTTTCTTCCCTCCCATATCTCACAATCGGAACAGGAGAAATCCAGATTCATTCAAGAGGCAAAATCGGCGTCGGCGCTGAATCACCCGAATGTCTGCACCATTTACGGCATTGATGAATATGAAGGACAACAATTCATCGAGATGGAATTTGTGGATGGAATGACCTTAAGAGAAAAAATTTACGGCAAAGATTTGTCATATCCCTATCAACTTCCAATCAAACAGGTCATTGAGTATGGAATTCAAATTGGTGAAGCATTGCAAGAGGCGCACAGTAAAGGAATTATTCACCGTGATATCAAATCAGAGAACATCATGGCTAATTCCAAAAATCAAATTAAAGTGATGGATTTTGGGTTGGCGAAGTTAAAAGGATCATTGAAACTGACGCGCACGTCGAGCACGATCGGTACACTTGCCTATATGTCGCCCGAACAAATACGCGGATTGGATGCCGATGCGCGGTCTGATATTTTTTCATTCGGCGTAGTGCTTTTTGAAATGGTGACAGCAAAGATGCCGTTCCGCGGCGAGCATGAAGCGGCAATCATGTATTCCATTGTTAATGAAGAACCCGAAAAGGCATCGACACTTCGGGCAGATATTCCTGCAGAGTTAATTCACATCCTGAATAAGTCTCTCGAAAAAGATCCCGAAGATCGTTATCAATCCATATCTGAAATTATTGTAGATTTGCGCCGGTTGAAAAAAGAATCAACAAGAATTGTGCGGACTCAGGAATTTCAACGTCCGGTACACAGCGGGCCGACTGTTTCCGTTCCGCCGTCGCGGCCGTCGAAATTTTCATTTGTTTCAACAAAGTATCTGGCAGGTATCGCCATCGGTGCGGCACTCATTATCCTTGGAATTCTGTTTAAGGATTCAATGATTCCGGGGAAAAGCGACAAAAAAATAATCGTTGTCCTGCCGTTTGAAAATCTTGGTCCAAATGACAAGGACTATTTTGTGGATGGGATGACCGACGAAGTAACGAGCCGGCTGTCGGGAGTTTCTGCGCTGAGTGTTATTGCACGCTCCAGTGCCATGCAGTATAAGAACACGACCAAGACTTTTAAACAGATAGGCGAAGAATTGGGAGCCAATTACATCCTGCAAGGAACGGTGCGATGGGACAATTCCGACGGCACCACCCGCGTGCGTGTCAATCCGACACTCATCAAAGTAGAGGACGGTACGCAAGCGTGGTCGCAATCGATGGAATCTGTCCTTTCCAACGCATTCAAATTGCAATCCGACATCGCCAGCAGGGTCGCAGGGGCAATGGATGTGGCACTGGCAACCTCAGAGAAAAAATCGATCGAAACCTCGTTGACAGAGAATGCAGAAGCGTACGATTACTACATGCAGTCGCTCGAGTACTCCGATGCAAGAATTTCGAAATCTGATTTTGAAATCGCGGAGCGATTGTTGAATCGAGCAATTTCCATCGATCCATCCTTTGCCGCCGCCTATGCACGGCTGGGAAGATTGCATGCATTGTTCTACTGGTTCTTTTATGACAGGACCGAAAGCCGGGCAGAAAAAGCGCGGGTGATGGCGGAAAAGGCATTGGAAATGGCGCCGGAATTATCCGAAGCGCATGAGGCAATAGGGTGGTACCACTATCACATCAGACTCGACTATACGAAGGCGTTAGAAGAATTCAACATTGCGTTGAAATACCGTCCCAGTAATTCGAATGTGTATTATGGAATTGCTGCAGTCATGCGTCGTCAGGGAAATATGCGCGGATCGGTCGAGTCGTTCAAAAAAGCTGTGGAAGTGAATCCTCGCGCCGCCGATATCATCCGTCAATTAGCAGAGACTCAAACACTCCTGCGTGAGTACGAGGATGCCGAAAGAAATTTCAATCGCGCGCTTGAATTGACACCTGATGTTACGGTGCTCTATTGGGAGAAAGGACGGAGTCTCATTCTCTGGAAAGGAACGTCCGCCGATCTGACGGGGATCGTGGAAACATCACGCCGGATGGGAAAGGTCAATGAGTCGGAAAATCTTCCCCGCTTTATGAACTATTACTTTGCGATGTTGAACAGAAATTTTGATAAAGCACAGACCGCTCTCGATCAGACGACTGCAGAGGTGCTGGCTGATGATCAATTCAACTATATGCCGACGGTATTACTCAGGGCTTTTCTCGAAGAAGCACGCGGTAATGGATCGCTGGCGAAGAGATATTTTGAAAATGCCTCGGTTCATCTTGAAAACAAGTTACGAACGAACAAAAACGACGAGCGGATCCACAGCGCTTTGGGATTGGCATATGCCGGACTTGGACGCAAGGACGAAGCGATCCGTAACGGAATGCGTGCGGTAGAACTGCTGCCAGTTGAGAAAGAAGCGTGGCGGGGAAGTTTCCGGTTGCTTGATCTTGCGAGGGTCTATACAGCGACTGGTGAACAAGAGAAAGCGATCGATCTTCTCGAACGATTATTATCAATTCCGTGCGAAGTTTCTGTCCCATTGCTTAAAGCAGAACCGTGGTGGGATCCGCTGCGAAACAATCCACGATACCAAAAACTAATTTAGGATTAAAAGCATGATCGGACAGACTATTTCTCACTACAAAGTTCTTGAGAAACTTGGCGAAGGAGGGATGGGTGTCGTGTACAAAGCACTCGACACAAAGTTGAACAGAGAGGTCGCATTGAAGTTTCTCCCCGAGAGAGTTAACAATGATGAAATTGCGAAGGCGCGCTTTCTTCAGGAAGCGCAAGCCGCAGCTGGTCTGAATCATTCCAATATCTGCACCGTTCACGGCGTCGAAGAGCACGAGGGATCGCTCTTTATGGTGATGGAGTATGTGGATGGCGGAACGCTGAGAGATAAAGTCCCTTTCGCGAAAGTTGATGACGCTGTTTCTGTTGCACTGCAGATCGGAGAAGCGTTACACGAAGCTCATACAAAGGGAATTGTTCACCGCGACATCAAAGCGGATAACATCATGCTTACTTCAAAAGGGCAGGCAAAGGTGATGGATTTTGGACTCGCTAAGTTAAAGGGAACTCTGAAACTGACGCGAACTTCCAGCACTGTCGGCACGCTCGGCTACATGGCTCCGGAACAGATTCAAGGGGGCGAAGTCGATCTGCGGAGTGATATTTTTTCATTTGGTGTACTGTTATTTGAAATGCTGACGGGTAAACTTCCATTCCGCGGCGAACACGAAGCGGCAATGGTGTATTCAATTGTAAATGAAGATCCTCAATCAATAGATCAACTTCGACAAGATATTACACCATTGCTTTCCAATCTTATAGCGAAATGTCTGGAAAAAGATCCAGCCGACCGTTTTCAACACATGGATGAGGTAGTCAGTGAACTTCGGAGAACGCAGAAGAAGACAAGCAGAATTATGCGTTCAGCGGCATTGCCCGTCTCACAACAAGCAACTCAGCAAACACCATCAGGCACCATTTCTCAGGTAAACATTCCGGCGGGTTCTCCGTTTGAAGGAGCGAAAAGAATCCCATGGTTGCGCATCGCCGTTGTCATCGGTATAGTTGCCGTGTTTTCTGTGGCGGGATATTTTCTTTTCAGTCCCAACAGCATCAGTATTAATGCGTCAATGTCCACGCGGATTCTACAGATTCCTTTTACGCAGTATTCCTATCCAAGTCTTTCACCCGACGGCAAATGGATTGCTTTTCCTGCCGCCGATGCCAATGGTAAGTGGGATATCTATTACATGCATGTAAACGGCGGGGAGCCGAGAAAAGTCACTTCTGATGGAACAACATTCATCCAGCAGACCGCCAGCATCTCTCCTGATGGCAGCCAGATTGTGTATGATAAGCCGAGTGCGAACAATTCGACACACGACATCTTTATTATCTCTTCATTAGGCGGAACGAGTAGAAAACTTACAGAACGTGGTATTTTGCCTTTATGGAGATCTGACGGCGAGCGCGTCGGATTTCTTCGGACGTTAGATCCAACCTCCCGATCCGAATCACCATTCATGGAATTCTGGAGCGTCAACAAAGATGGGTCGGACATTCGAAGAGAATTTGCCGATTCACTGTTTGTGACGAAAGGAGGAAATTATCGTTTCAGTTTCTGCTGGTCGCCAAACGGCAAGTCTATTGCCTGGATTCGTTCTCAATCCGCAAATTCGCAATTGATTGTTATTCGCGACCTTTCATCAGGAAAAGAACTGCAAATAACGCCAGGGAATGAAAATATAGATGCTATGGTGTGGACGAAAGATGACAGAATTATTTTTTCATCCAACAGAGGAGGTAATACAAATCTGTGGGCAATTCATGCCTCAGGCGGAGAAGCAGTTCAAGTGACCAAAGGGGGAGGGCCGGATATCGGTATCAGTATTGCTGCATCGGGTAACGAGTTAGTGTATTTGCAGCAGCAACGAGTTGGATTTTTGTGGATGGCAAACATTGACGGTACATCGCTCCGTCAAATTAGTTTTGATGAACGTGATCTCAGCGATCCTGCACTGTCCCCTGATAAAAAACAAATTGCATTTATCATGGATGATCCCGATCCGTTGACACCTAAAAGCGATGTGTATGTTGTAGATCGTGATGGAAATAATCGTCGTCGTTTAACAACCGGCAATCCGCCGACACGTTTGCCGGCGTGGTCGCCCGATGGGAAAAAATTAGTCTATACTGTTCCGGCTACCGGCGAAGGTGCTGATACCGGCAGACCGAAATTATTTGTTATAGATGTGGAAAATCCCGGCGTACCTAAATTTGCAGGGTATCGTTTCGGACGGATATGGTGGGATAATGACCATATTATCAGCGTTGGAGATGCCAATTCGTATATGAATTCTCTTTCAAGCGGACAAACGCGCCGTTTCTTTCTAGATTCGGTTACGGTGTGGGGTGTGTTCAATGGTGAACGTCTTGTCTATTACTCACACCAGTTTGGAAAACAAGGGTGGTGGGTTGTTGATGTTCAAAACGAATCCGGTGAAAATTTAATGAAACAGAGCAGCGGCAATGTGATGCCGAAGATGAAATCAGCGCCGCGCCATGTAAGCACGGCTCCGCATTATCTCCGTCTATGGGCGTCGAGAGTGTCTCGTAACGGGAGTATGATTCAATTTACCGGCGATGATAAAGTGCGCTTAATATCTTTTTCAGGAAGGAAAGAAGAATTACTGCCCGGAAAGTTTATCGGCATCAGCAACAGGTCGTATGATTTGAGTTCCGACGGACAGGAATTGGTGTATGTTTCACCGAGGTTAAGTTCGAGATTAGTATTGCTGGAAAATGTTTTTAGGTAATTCTCATTTGAACAGAGACCGTAAAAAAACAAGAAGAATGATTGCAGCATCGCTGAATAAAATCACACAAGCGGCACATCAATTTCCGGAAGTCCGAAAGAATGAACTGCGTCATGGCGATTGTGCCATCATCCGCACAGTGAAATCAACATACACACTTCGCGTACTTGCCGGTGGATTATATGAAGCAAGCGGTGGGTGGTTTGATAAAAAAGGATGTTCAAAAATGAAAATTGGTGTTGCCGGTGCAACGTGGGGTGGCAGCGCAATTATTCCTGCGGTTCTTGCCGCCTGCGGCATGAGAATTGAATTCATGAATAAACTCATTACAAGTCCCGTGCAAAAGATTGTTATTATTCCCGCAAATGTTTTGAACTAAATCGTACGACGGATAAACATATGATCGGTCAGACTATTTCTCACTATAAGATTCTCGAGAAACTCGGCGAAGGAGGTATGGGGGTCGTCTACAAAGCTGAGGATACGACATTGGACCGGCACGTTGCCATCAAATTCCTTCCCGCACACCTTTCCGCGAACAGCGAGAACAAGTCGCGCTTCCTTCAGGAAGCAAAGTCGGCGGCAGCGCTGAATCATCCGAATATTCTGAACGTGTACGAGATTGACGAACAGAACGGAATAATGTTTCTCGTGATGGAGTACCTTGAAGGAGAAACGCTGAAAGATCATCTGACGAATTTGAAATCCGGTCCCGGACTTCCGTACCGTCAGGCGCTGGATTGGACGTTATCGATTGCCCAGGGCTTAAAAGCGGCACACGATAAAAATATCATTCACAGAGATATTAAGCCGCATAACGTGATGCTGACGAACGGCACGCAGATCAAGATCATGGACTTCGGACTTGCAAAACTGAAGAGTGGCGCCGGATTGACCAAGACGGGGACGTCGCTGGGAACATTGTCCTACATGTCTCCTGAACAAGTTCAGGGAATCGCAACAGACCATCGTTCCGATATCTGGTCGCTCGGCGTTGTGCTGTACGAAATGCTGACCGGCGAATTGCCCTTCAAAGCGGAACATGACGCAGGATTGCTCTATCTGATCGCCAATGAAGATCCCCCAATGCCGAGCGAGATGGATAAAAAGATACCCCGTCAGATAGATCAGATAATGAAGAAGTTCATCGAGAAGAATCGCGACCAGCGGTTCAAGAACATGGATAATGTCCTCGCTGCGTTGTTGGAAGTCCGTTCGTCGATCGAATCTGCAGCACATCAAACAAAAACCAAATCGATCGCTGTTCTCCCGTTCAGTAATATCAGCCCGGATAAAGAGAGCGATTATTTCAGCGACGGCTTGACCGAAGAGCTGATCGCCAACTTTGCAAAACTCAAAGACATCCGTGTCGTTCCGCGCGCGACATCGATGCATTACAAAGGGACGTCGAAAGATGTGAAGACCGTTGCACGTGAATTGGGGACGAGGTATATACTCTCCGGGAGCGTTCGAAAATTCCAGGAGAATCTGCGGATCACGGTTGAACTGATCGACGTGGAACTTGACACGCAATTATGGGCGGAGACCTACAAAGGAAAACTCGATGATGTCTTTGACATTCAGGAACAGGTATCGAAACAGATCGTCGATGCATTGATGGTGAAATTGTCGCCGACGGAAAAGGTTGTCCTCACCAAACGTTCGACACTGAATCCCGAGGCGTTTGACTGCAACCTGCGCGCACGGAATTTTTTGTATCAGCGGACGAAGAAAAGCATGAACTTTGCGATCCAGTTGTTCCAAAAGGCAATCGAACTCGATCCGCGGTACGCAGACGCGTACGCAGGGCTTGGTGAGACGTATTCTTCGTTGTATCAGGATGTCGAGCGTGTTGAACAGTGGCTCGACAAGTCTATCGAGTCCAGTTTGAAAGCATTGATGTACGATTCCACGCTGCCGGAAGCGTACGCCGCGTTGGGTCTTGGATACTATAATAAAAGAATGTTTGAAGATGCGGTGACCGCAAGCCGGAAAGCGATCGAACTCGATCCGAATAACTTCATCGGGTATTGGATTCTCGGGAGAATCTACAGCAGTACCGACCGGTATTCGGAATCGGTACAATTGCTCCATAAAGTTCTTGAACTCAATCCGGATTTCTATTCAGTCTATGGCGATCTTCAGATCGTGTACGGCAGAATGGGGGAGAAAGAAAAATATCAGAAGATATTGCATGAAGGAATTGAAACATATAAACGGTATTTATCCCAGCATCCCGATGATGCACGTGGACATATGTACTATGCGACAGACCTTGCACAAGTGGGGAGAACGGAAGAGGCGAAGATTCAGGCGGCGAAGGCGATTGAGCTTTCACCGGACGATCCGCTGATGCATTATAATGCCGCATGTTTTTATGCACAGATGCATGAGAAGGTCTCTGCAATCCAATCGTTGAGGGACGCTATCGCCGCGGGATACGGGAATTATGAGTGGCTGAAACGGGATACCGACCTTGATACACTTCGCGATGAACCTGAATTTAAGGAATTGGTGAAAGGCAAATAACGTATGGTCGGTCAATCGATTTCGCACTATACAATTCTTGAAAAACTCGGCGAAGGGGGGATGGGAGTTGTCTACAAAGCCCAGGATACAAAACTCGACCGCTTCGTGGCTCTCAAGTTTCTCCCCGTCCATCTTGCAGCATCCGAACACGATAAAGCACGGTTCATTCAGGAAGCCAAGTCCGCATCCGCACTCAATCATCCGAATGTTTGTACTATTCACGATATCTCCGAACATGAAGGGCAGCTGTTCATTGTTATGGAGTATGTTGACGGAAAATCACTCAAAGAGAAAAAAGAGACGCTGGGCCAGAAACAGATTCTTGAGATCGGGGTACAGGTTGCCGAGGGGTTGGCAGCCGCACATGAAAAGGGAATTGTCCACCGGGATATTAAACCGGACAATATCATGATCCGGAAAGACGGCAT
Source organism: Bacteroidota bacterium (assembly GCA_040753935.1). Lineage (GTDB taxonomy): Bacteria > Bacteroidota > Ignavibacteria > UBA10030 > UBA8401 > SpSt-333. The sequence goes on from JBFMDF010000020.1 coordinate 9,750, forward strand.
TGTGCAGATCATGGATTTTGGTCTGGCAAAATTATACACATCGGGGAATGTATCGCGTTTGACGAAAGCGGGTACGACAATGGGAACGATGGGATACATGTCTCCGGAGCAAGTGCAGGGACTGGACGTGGATCACCGCACGGATATCTTTTCCCTTGGTGTTGTACTGTATGAACTCCTCGCGGGTGAATCACCATTTAAGGGAGTTCATGAAACGGCGATCATATATGAGATCGTCAATGTCGATCCCCCTCCGATCTCGACCGTCAAGGAAGGTATTACCCCTGAATTGGACAACATCATTCTCGAATGTCTGCAAAAAGAGAAGGATGACCGCTGCCAGTCAGCGAAAGAATTGGCAAAAGATCTCCGGAAGATCAAAAAATCGACTGGACATACACACAGCAGAGCTTATTCTGTATTACGTTCAGGAAGTCATTCATCCGCCGAACAAAAAGTGAAGGACGTTTCCTCTGGGTCATTTGTGATAGAAGTGATGAATCGCAGAATTGATCTTGCGAAATTCTTTGGTTCATCGGCAATTTCATGGGCTCTTTCTGCAATTCTTATTGTTGCGTTGGTTTCAACGTGGCTACTCCTTCATGCACCTGCCGCTTCAAATGTTGTCACAAAATTTACCATTGACCTTGGTGCCGATAAAGTGATGGATGTAACCTCGTACCCTGCGCTGGCAATTTCACACGACGGTACAAAAGTCGTATTCAAGGCGGGGAACAAATTCTATCTTCGAAAAATGAATTCAATGGAGCCCACTCTCATTCCGGGAATCGAAAACTGTTCGACTCCCTTCTTCTCTCCTGATGATCAGTGGATCGGATTTTTCAGGAATAATAAACTGGAGAAAATATCATTGAGCGGAGGTACGCCGGTAACATTGGCTGATGCGCCCGACAACCGAGGAGGGACCTGGAGCAAAAACGGCTCAATCGTTTTTTCTCCTTCTGCGGTAACAGGATTATTCATGATCTCTCAAAATGGAGGGAACCCTCAAAAACTGACAGAAGTTGATTCTTCAAAACAAGAGCGAACACACCGTTGGCCTTCGGTATTACCGGACGGAAAGCATGTCTTATTTACCATCGGTGTATTGTCAAGTCCGGATTACTACGAAAACGCTTCTATTGGCATTGTTGATATTGAAACAGGAGAGCGAAAGAAAATTATCGAAGGTGCAAGCACCGCCAAGTATATTTCTTCCGGACATATACTGTTCTCCCGTTCCGGCGTGCTCTACATTGTTCCCTTTGATGTTGATCATCTTGAAGTGACGGGCCAACCGGTTCCTGTTATTCAAGGCGTCTATAGTGCAACAACGACGGGAATAACGAACTACGCCGTGTCTGAAAACGGAACGCTTGTATATCTGCCGGGTTCCATTGAGGGGGAAAGCAGAAAAATTGTGAAGATTGATATGCAAGGAAATACAGCGGTTCTGGATTCATCCTCGCATCCGTATCTGGAACCGTCACTGTCTCCGGATAATAAAAGGATCGCCATCGTGATTCGCGAAGGGGAAAATTACGACATTTGGATTTTTGATATTGCAAGAAACACACTGAGCAAATTGACATTTGGCGGAATCAACAGAACGCCTCATTGGTCTCCGGACGGTACAATGATCGTCTATATGAAGAAAAAGAATAACAATCTCAACGCAATATTCTCAAAGCCATCCGACGGCAGCGGCGACGAAACGCAAATATTTGAAGGAGAAGGAAGGTTCTATGTTAATTGCTGGACTCCCGATGGAAAGTATTTGATAGTAGATAATTTAACGAAGGAGTCGCAATCCGATCTTCTTGTTATTCCGATGTCCGGTGATGAAAAACCATGGAAGTATCTTGATTCGAAAAAAGATGAGTATCAATCATCACTTTCACCGAACGGAAAGTGGATTGCGTATCTCTCCGATGAAGCAGGTCCATATCAAATTTATGTCCGTTCATTTCCGAAGAAGGAAGGAAAGTGGCAGATTGCAATGGATGTCGCTGAAGAAGCGCGATGGTCTCCGGATGGTAAATTATTGTACTACCGCAGGAATTCTCAACTGATGGTTGTTCCGGTCTCGACGACGTCAACATTTTCAGCAGGAGTGCCGAAGGTTTTGATTGATAACTTTCCGTCAGTGAATATTGACAGCGGCATCACGTATGATATTACCTCAGACGGGAAATATTTTATTACCACAGCTCCTATTCAGGAACTTTCACTTTCCAAAATTTTTGTCATTCTTCATTGGACAGATGAGCTGCGGAGTATCGTCTCCGATGAACAATAACTCTAAAGAGGATTCCGAATGATTGGTGAACGTGTATCGCAATATATCATAGTTGAGAAGTTAGGCGAAGGGGGAATGGGAGTTGTCTACAAAGCCCAGGATACAAAACTCGACCGTTTTGTTGCCCTGAAATTTCTCCCTGCCCATCTTGCAGCATCCGAACACGATAAAGCACGGTTCATCCAGGAGGCGAAATCGGCTGCCGCGCTAAACCATCCGAATGTTTGTTCCATTATTGATATTCAAGAGCATGCCTCTCAGATGTTCATTGTAATGGAATTTGTGAATGGACATACCCTAATGGAAAAGAAATCGTCGCTCACCCAGAAGCAAGCGATCGATTACGCCATTCAAATTGCCGAAGGGCTTGCCGCCGCACATGAAAAAGGGATCATTCATCGCGATATCAAACCGGAAAACATTATGATCCGTAAAGACGGTATCGTACAGGTGATGGATTTCGGATTGGCTAAACTTGTCGGCGTGTCGCGTTTGACAAAAGCGGGAAGCACCGTCGGTACGCTTGGCTATATGTCCCCGGAACAAGTGCAAGGTTTGGAAACAGATTACCGCTCAGATATTTTCTCCTACGGTGTGCTGCTCTATGAAATGATAACGGGCAAATCGCCGTTTATTGGGGGACATGAGAGTGCGATTCTATATGAGATTGTGAATGCCGATGTTCCGCCGCCGTCTGCGGTAAAACCGGGAATCGATCCGGAACTTGACCGGATCGTGATGGAATGTATGGAGAAAGATCCGAATGAGCGGATGCAGTCAATCAAGCAAGTAGCCATTGATTTGAACAGATTTAGACGGACATCGAGTCGTTCACGTATGAGCAGAAGTTTTGCTTCCAGAACTGAACTAAGTGCAACAGTACAGTCCCTGCCGGTACAGTCGAAATTTCAGATTAAAAAAATTCTGCCATGGGGTGTTTCGGTTGTTTTTGCTCTGGTAGTAATCGGGGTTCTCATTTTTTCACCGGTAACGCATAACGAAATTACTTCTTCGCTTCGATCATCAATTGTTCTTCCCGACAGTCTCAAACCAGTATTTTACGGCGGCGGCTCACCGCCTCTTCTGTCTCCGGATGGCAAACATGTTGCATTTCTGGATGCATCAAATTTTCAGATTTGTGTCTATTCGCTGGAAACCGGAAGAATTATTCGTCTTCCAAAAACGGAAGGTTCAACCCATCCTTTCTGGTCTTTTGATGGAAAAAATATCGCCTTTATTAATAATGCCAAATTACGCAGGACAGATCTCACAGGCAGTTCGCCGGTAACAATTTGCATTGCTCAAAATGCTCGCGGCGGCAGTTGGAATGCTGATAATCAAATTATTTTCACTCCAAATTATCAAGCACCAATATATGTCGTGTCAGCAAATGGTGGAGAGGCAAAACCGATTACCGTAATAGATTCAACACGTAATGAAGGCTCGCATCGTTGGCCCTTCTTCCTGCCAGATGGAAAGCATTTTCTCTATTTAGTGCGGACCGTAAGTGAAACGGGGGAGGCAGAAGGAGATGCAATTTTTGTCGGTTCGCTTGATGGAGCAGTAAAGAAAATGATTGTGCGTTCTTCCACCAACGCAATGTTTGCGAATGGCTATCTTATCTTCGTTTTAGGAAAAAATGTTATGGCGCAGAAGTTCGATGCTGATAATTTAACGCTTTCCGGCGAACCGTTTCTGCTTGACTATGATGTTATTAACGACATTTCGTGGAACCTGGCGATGTATTCTGTGTCGACGAATGGTATTCTTCTTATGCAAAAAGGTGTTTTTTCTTCCGGGGCACCGGTGGAAATTTACTCTCGAGAAGGAAAATTAGTGAAAACACTGGGGGGAGCCAACGAACAACAAGACCCACGATTTTCACCCGATGGAAATAAACTTGTAGTATGGCTGTACGACAACAAAACGAGAAAAAGCAATCTCTGGATTTATGACAAACATACTGGTGGAAAAACTCGCTTGACGAACAGCAAGTTCGGTGAATTTCGTCCAGTCTGGTCGCCGGATGGAACTAAAATTTTGTACTGGTCGCTAAATAAGAGGGGCATTTTTGAAGTATTTACTAACAGAACATCGGAAGGGACTGCAATTTTTTCGACAAGCGACAATTTACAAACACAAGATTGGTCAAGTGACGGCAAGGTTGTGTTAGTCAGAAAAACTAATGTCGGCTTGAATAATTCGGATATTCTGTGGTTTGATTACGATAAAAGAGATAGATTGGTTCCGGTGATTAATTCTCCATTTGATGAAGCAGATGCGCGCCTTGCACCTGATGGAAAGTGGGTTTCTTATCTTTCAAATGAAACAGGAGAATATGAACTGTACGTTACTTCTTTCGGCAAAAGCAATGGTCAAACGTGGAAAGTCTCTGAAAACGGAGCATTCAGTCCGCGTTGGGGTGCTTCTTCAAATGAATTGTATTATCTTGACAAAGGTGGATCGGTAATACAAGTAAAGTTATCCCAATCACGTGAAGGGTTTTTGCTCTCTTCACGAAAGAAATTGTTTGCGGCTCCCGGGACTGTCAATGACATGGATATTTCGAGAGATGGAAGATATTTTGCTTTTACCCGAGCGCTTGAAGGAGGGCAATTGCCGCCGATTTCAATGAATGTGTACTGGTACAACATTTCAAAGACTTACACGAAAGAATAATTGCACCAATGACATACGCGATCATTTCGGATATTCATTCTAATCTTGAAGCGTTGACGAAAACGCTCGCTCTCATTGATCAACATCATGTTGACGAAGTTATTTGCCTCGGCGATATAGTCGGTTATGGTGCAAATCCTAACGAATGTATCGAACTTGTGAAAGAGCGTTGCTCCATAGTGCTCATGGGAAACCATGACGCCGCTGCTGTTCACCCACATACCGCTCAGGATTTTAATCCGCTGGCGCGAAGAGCGATCGAGTGGACCTATTCAGCATTAACGGTGGAACATCGGGATTACCTGCAAGCGCTGCCGTACAAAGCAGAAAAGGGTGATTTGCTGTTTGTGCACGCTTCGCCACAGAATCCGGACCGATTCGATTATATTTTTACACAGGAAGAAGCAGAAAACGCATTTCAATGTTTTAGTGAAAAAATCTGCTTCATTGGACATACCCACATTCCGGCAATATTCAGCAGAAGCGCTCGTGTGAAAGAATTAACGCCGAACAATCAGTACATCATTAACGTCGGTAGTGTCGGTCAACCGAGAGACGGAAATCCGATGCTATCGTTTGGAATTTTCGACACAAATCTCTGGTCATTTGAATTGATTCGTGATGTGTACGACATTGAAACAGCTTCAATAAAAATTGCTCAACAGGGTTTACCCGAAGAATTAGGCATCCGCATTTTGTATGGCTCGTGACTTCTCAACGGGTTGAGTTGTCAACCCCACTCTCCCAACATTGTTTCCCACATGAAATTTGGCTACTTTATTTTCCTGAAGTAGTAACTCGTGTTACGCAGGGCAAAT
>JBFMDF010000021.1:0-15205 GCA_040753935.1 Bacteroidota bacterium
TCTTTCCACCGGGAACAGCAGAAAAATACCAACCCACCCGCGCATCGGGCACAAACAAGTTCATCCGAACCCAAATAGACACGCGGTGTTTCCAATCGGTATTCTCCAGCGAAATGGTTTCCGAAGCAACAAGCGGCGTGTCCGGTGTTTTGCCGAGAAATTTTCTGTACACATTGAACGGTTCGTTTGCTGCGGTTTTCACTACCTGAAGGTTTGGCGGAACAACATCAACCAGACTTTCATCTTTATGGGAGAAGGAATCTTCATCAACGGTAATGACGGCGGGTTGCCATCCAAATGTCGGCAGGTGTTTTATGATGAACAAGGGCCAATGAAGCGATGCTTTGCCGGAAGGGGGCCAAAAGTATGTAATGAAAAGAACGTTGTTCATTGTTTCAGCCATAACTCAGTAATAGAGAGTCCTTTCCAATGAAGAGACAACAACAAGTCACACACTTCGCGCACGCAACCGTGCCCGCCGGTGCTCTTTGTAACGTAGTGAGCAATTTTTTTGTTGAGCGCTGTTGCATCGGCAGGACAGGCGGCAAACCCGACTCGTTGAAGAACGGGAAGATCGTTTATATCGTCGCCGATGAAAGCGGCTTCATCCCATGATAACGAGTATTTATTGAGTAAATCTTGTATCGCGTCAACCTTGTTGACGACGCCTTGGTACAAATCGGTCACTCGTATTCGTTCGGCACGACGTTCGACGATTTTGGTTTTTTCTGTGGTGACAATGGCAACCTTGTATCCTGCTTTTTGGAGAAGAACAATCCCCATGCCGTCACGGATAGAAAATTTCTTTAGTTCAATACCTTCATCGGAATAATAGGCGCCGCCATCGGTTAACACGCCGTCCACATCGGTGATCAGAATTTTAATTTTTTTAAGTCTGCTGAGTACTGTTTTGTTCATAGTGGTTGATAGAATGAAATGAGTCGGAATTTGAACCAACAAGACGTTGATTGGATTCTCTTCAACGGCATCACCAAACTACAAAAAAATTGTCTCATCCCAAAAATTATTCATAGTGTTGGGGAAAAAATTTCACTACCTTTTTGTAGTGAACAGATATGAACATTGCCGTTATCTCAGATATTCACTCTAACCTTGAAGCGCTCACCGCCGTTCTTAAAGAAATTGACCGCCGGAAGATTTCCGATATTTACTGCCTTGGCGACGTTGTGGGATACGGAGCAAATCCCACCGAGTGCATACAACTCTTGCGTGACCGCAACATTCCATGTATTGCAGGAAATCATGACAAAGCGACTATTAAAGAGATTGACATTGATGATTTCAGCGAACATGCGCGAGACGGAATTTTGTGGACAAGAGCCGCGCTAACGCATGACGATATGCATTACTTGCGCCGCCTTCCTCTGTGGATAGAAAAACAACCGCTATGGTTTGTGCATAGTTCTCCCGATGAACCGCAGGAATTCCGATATCTTTTCTTTCCGGAGGATGCGATGAAGAGCTATGCTGCATTTTCTGGCGCGCTCTGTTTTATTGGCCACACTCACCGGCCGGCTGTGTTTTGTGAAGATATGTCAAGTACACAGCTGACACGGGAGAAAAAATATATTATCAACGTTGGCAGTGTTGGTCAACCGCGGGATGGGAACTGGCGGGCATGTTTTGTAGTATTCGACACCGACGCGTGGTCACTTGAATTTGTACGCGTTGAATATGAAGTTGAAACCGCGCGTCGAAAAATTATCGAAGCTGGATTGCCAAAAAAACTTGGAGATAGATTGTTGGTTGGTATATAAATGAGTTGACCGTCATCTTTAAGGTGACGGTCAACTCGTGTTACAACAGCGCATCAAACTCGGCGGCAAATTTTTCTTTCGTCTGTAAGCCGACCAGTTTTTTTACAATTGTTCCTTCTTTATCAATGTAAAATGTCGTCGGAATGCCGCGCAAACCGCCGAAGGCATTTTCAAGATCGCCGTTGTCGATAATAATCTGGTACGGTACCTTTTTATCTTTGACAAAGTCGGAAACAAGTGTGAGTACGTCGGAATCTCTGTCTACTGAAATTCCGATAATCAGCGCGCCTTTTGTTTTATACTCCTCGTGCAGAGCAACAAGATCCGGCATCTCTTTAATGCACGGACCGCACCATGTTGCCCAAAAGTTGACCAGTACCGGTTTTCCTTTTGCAACATCCGAAAATGAGACCTGCTTTCCCGACTCATCGTGCCAGACGAAATTTGGTGCTTGCAGTCCATCCTTCTTTTCTACTGAGACAACGAGCGAAACGTTGCCGGCCGACGGTGCATTTGACGAGTGTTGTTGGGATGACTGTTGCTGAGATGTATTTTTTGAGCAACTACTGATGAGTAATAGAGTGAGAAACAGTACTGCAGTGTTTTTCATATCAATGAGTTTCCTTTTCTGTCAATAATGCTATGAGTTGATCTTTTGGTAATGAACTGACGGCGGCGCACAGGGTGTTTTTGTACCGCCACACGACAATTGATTTATCATTACGTTCTTCTTCGACATACCAATTTGTATTCGCCAACGCCGTTTTCACTTTGTCTGAGAGTGTTATCTTCCCTCCCTTGAGGACATCATCCATATTTGCTTGATAGATGTACACCACGTTGCCATTTACTTTGTACACGACGTGCGCAAGTTTCACTCCGTTGAAGATGGAAAGCACGCCGGCGCACGATTTACAATTTTTCATTTTCGGCACATTGACGGCAAAGTTTACTTGTTTTTCAAGGAACGATTTCACTTCGTCATTACTGCTGACCAGTTGCGGTTGAATGGAACCACCGATAACTGCCTGATAATTTGCCACTGATTGATTAATGATATCCGGATCATCGGGGGGAACAAATGAAGGATAAAAAAGCGAATAGATACCGACCACCATAACAGCCAGCACAACCAGCGCAAGTGCAGGATTTAGTTTTACACCGAAGAGTTTCTGAAACCACAAGGTACCAGAGTGCCGGGAAAGAGAAGCAACGATAGAAAAGTACACATCGGCGGGTACCGCTGAGCGGTGAATTTTTGCCTGTACAGCAGATTTTGCTGTTTGCAGCGCCTGAAGTTCGTACCTGCAATGCGGACACACGGTTGCATGTTGCAGCAATTCATTGGTGCGCTCTTCGCTCAATCGTTTGTCAACGATGTCGCACGCACACTCTTGAAAATCTTTGCAATTCACAAGGCACCTTTAGTAACAATGGTTAAAGTTCGTTATCCTTTCCGACAAATCCCCGTTCTTTGGCATAGTCGTACAAACGAGTGTATAACAATTTTCTTCCTCGGTGCAATCGCGACCGCACCGTGCCGACCGGAATTTGCAGAAACTCGGCAATCTCTTCGTACGTCAGTCCTTCAATATCACACAAAATGACGACGGTTCTGAATTCTTCCGGTAGTGTTTCCAGTGCTTTCGAGACATCATCATCCAGCAACTGCCCGAACAGTTTTTGCTGTAGATCGTTGTCGTCAGAGGATTCATCGCGGATGATGTTGTAGTAACTTTCAATTTCATCATAATCAACAGTGTCGGGCTCCTTCACTTCTTTCCGATAGATATTGATGTACGTGTTTTTCATGATTCTGAAGAGCCATGCACGCAGGTTTGTTCCCTGTTCGAACTTATCCCAGAAGCGGTACGCTTTCAGATATGTTTCCTGTAACAGATCATGAGCATCATCGGTGCTGCCGGTTAGTCGTAGAGCGTAATTGTACAGGATGTCCATGTGAGGAAGCGCCTGTTGTTCGAATTCCTTGTGTCGAGGATTTGGTATGGAGACGGCTGCAAAGAAAGGAAGCATGAATGATCTTCTGTTGCGACTCCGTCCTCCCAAAATCTATGCTGATGAACAGGAGAACGGGGAAGCAAGTTCCTGTAAATTATGTCTAAATTGTCTGATTAAACTTACCAAAAAGTAGGTTCAGTTACAAGAATCTTGCTCGGCGAGTAAAGGATGAGTATATTGACGGAAAAATTTTCACGAATCAGAAAGAGTACTATGCACATCTCCATTCCGAAAGAAAATCCGAAAATCGAAACACGTGTACCAATGCTGCCGGTGAATGTAGAAAAACTTGTGAAGAAAGGAGCAAAGGTTGCTGTTGAAGCGGGCATCGGTGCAACGATCGGTATTACCGATGATGAGTACAAAAAGGCAGGCGCGGTGATTGAGAAAAACAGAAAGAAACTTTTCTCGTCGGGTGATATCATTCTGCGCTTGCGGAAACCAGAGATGAAGGAAGTTGCTTTTTTGAAAAAGGGAAGTATTTATATTGGATACCTCGATCCCTTCAACGAACCGAAACTTCTCGCCGCGCTTGCCAAACAACAGGTATCAGCTATTTCGATAGAAATGATTCCTCGATCAACACGCGCGCAAAAAATGGATGCACTCAGTTCGCAGGCAAGTCTTGCAGGGTATGCGGCGGTAATTGTGGCGGCTGATCATCTTCAAAAAATTTTCCCGATGATGATGACACCGGCAGGTACCATTCAGCCGGCTAAAGTATTTGTCATTGGTGCAGGCGTTGCTGGTCTGCAGGCAATTGCAACAGCAAAACGGCTCGGCGCTCGGGTCGATGCCTTTGATACCCGTCCGATTGCAAAGAACGATGTTCTTTCACTCGGTGCGAAATTTGTTGAAATTGATCTCGGCGAAACAGGACAAACCGAGCAAGGGTACGCCAAAGCGCTGACGGAAGAACAACTAAAAAAACAGCGTGAAGTGATGAAACAGTACTGCGCTCAAGCAGATGTTGTTATTACCACTGCGCAAGTGTTTGGCAGAAAAGCTCCGCTCATCGTTACCAAAGAGATGATCGACGCAATGAAACCGGGAAGCGTGGTGGTGGACCTTGCTATTGAAACCGGCGGAAATGTTGAGGGAGCCGTGTATGGGAAAGTGGTTGAGAGAAAGGGAGTGAAGATTATCGGTCTTGCCAATATGCCGGCAAAAGTTGCGCTGAATGCAAGCCACATGTATTCCAACAACCTGTTCAATCTGCTTGATGAATTCTGGAACAAAGAAAAGAAATTATTTGAATTGAAATTGGAAGACGACCTCATAAAAGCCTGTTTAATAACACATGGAGGCGCAATCGTTCATCCATCATTTACTGCACCGAAATTTGAAAAGGAGAAAAAGCGATGACGTTAGACGTATTAGTTCCACTGTTGTTTATCTTCTTTCTCGCCATTTTTTTGGGAGTGGAAGTCATTTCAAAAGTCCCTTCTATTCTTCACACCCCGCTGATGTCTGGTTCGAATGCCATTTCCGGCATTACAGTCGTTGGTGCACTTGTCGCCGCGGGGGAAGGGCATAACACTCTTTCCACCATTCTCGGCACTGCGGCTGTTGCCCTTGCGATGATCAACGTGGTGGGAGGATACCTTGTTACTAACAGAATGCTCGAAATGTTCAAAACGAAAGAGGAAATGAAATGACATTCATTGCGGAAATTCTTTATCTGATAGCTGCGCTTCTTTTTGTTGTTGGTCTAAAACGCATGAGCAAACCGGCCACTGCACGGCGCGGCAACATTATTTCATCCATTGGAATGTTGCTTGCCATTATCGGCACACTCATTCATTACCATGTTGTTGACTGGTCATATATCATCATTGGTATGTTGATTGGTACGATTGTCGGCGCGACGCTTGCCCGCATTGTGAAGATGACGGAGATGCCGCAAATGGTCGCATTGTTGAACGGCTACGGTGGACTTGCTAGTTTGCTGGTCGGTTTCGCCGAATACAATCGCCAGTATATGAATGTATTGAATCCCAACATCATTCAATCTATTGATCTCTATACCGCTATCACTACCTCGCTGACAGTTGTTGTTGGCGGTTTAACATTTTCTGGCAGTGTTGTTGCGTGGGCAAAGTTGAAAGAAGTCATTACCGGCAGACCGATTCTCTTCAAGGGCCAGCAGATTGTGAATGCAGTGATTGTGCTCGGTGTGGTTGTGGGTGGAGTTGTGTTTGCAATTAATCCGGTTGATGGATTTATGATCTTTGTTGGACTAATCGTTTTTGGATTACTCCTCGGCATCACCTCTGTCATTCCCATTGGCGGTGCGGATATGCCCGTAGTAATTTCGCTGTTGAATAGTTACTCCGGTATAGCCGGTTGTTTGGCCGGATTTGTTATTCAAAACAATGCGCTTATTGTTACCGGTTCGCTTGTCGGCGCAAGCGGAATTATTCTCACCAACATCATGTGTAAAGCAATGAACCGTTCGCTTGCCAACGTGCTCTTCAGCGGATTTGGGGCGGTGAGTGATACAGCGGCGGATAAAGAACAGGGAGAAGTTAAACCAATTTCTGTTGAAGACGCATACGCCTTGCTTGAAGCCGCAAGGTCGGTCTGCATTGTTCCTGGGTACGGACTTGCCGTCGCTCAAGCGCAGCACGCTTGCCGCGAACTTGCTGATTTGTTGGAAAAGAACGGCACCGAAGTTCGATTTGCCATCCATCCCGTCGCCGGACGAATGCCGGGACACATGAACGTACTTCTTGCTGAAGCAAATGTTTCGTACGATCATCTGTATGAAATGGATGCCGTCAATCCGATTATGGATACGGTTGATGTTTCGCTCGTTATAGGTGCAAATGATGTGGTGAATCCTGCCGCGCGTGAAGACAAGAGCAGTCCCATTTACGGCATGCCGATTATTGACGTGGATAAAGCGAAAACGGTTATTGTCATGAAACGTTCCATGGCAACCGGATTTGCCGGGATACCGAACCCGCTGTTCTACAAAGAAAACACACGCATGCTCTTTGGCGATGCAAAACAGGTGCTGCAAGGATTAGTTGCGGAGTTTAAGAAAGGATAAGACGCCAAACGCGCTGGAACGCAAAGGACAATAGACCACAGATTCACGGATAAATTCTCACAACGACGACCAGTTCACGGTCGTCGTTCTGTTTGTAGTCGGTTATTGAATGATCGAAAGAAAAAGCCTACAATGAAGCACAGAGACTATCCGCATTAACGGATATCGCATGTGTCTGATGAAGTATGGAATGATAGAATCGGCGGCTACAGAGTGTTAGAACATTATCTCAAAGACCGCAAAGGAAGACAGATGGACGATCCACAGCATTTCTGCAAAGTGGCTTCATCCCTTGCCAAAACAATTGAACTGCAGGAGGAGATAGACGCGTTGTTTCCGAAAGTGGAGAAGAGGGTAATTGAATAAAAAACCTTGCGAAGGTTTTTTTAATCTATGCTGAACCTTCGCAAGGTTGAATTCACTATTTTAACCTACTTCAATTCACTTGTCATTGTTCCGCCCCCCATTACCGCCGGGAGTGCAGCTTCGCTCTTAATCAAAATCCGATCGTCTGCTTTAATCCAATAGGTTGCTTTTGTTCCTTCGGCATGTTCAATCTCCACTTTAATGGCATCGAAGGTTCCTTTGGCAATGGTAACTTTCTCCGTGCCGAGTACTTTCAACGAAACAACCTTTGGCTGTGCAGTCATGATGTCGAACGATTTGTATGTCGTTTGATATCCCTCAGTCAGGGGAAGCGTTGCCAGCACAACGCCGGACGTATTTGAACTCGGCATGATCGGTCCATCTACTGTCGCATTGATCGGCATTGTCTGACCGCCGGCTTTCATCATTCCATCGACGGCTTTGTCTTTGTAGGTTATTGAAATGACCGCTGCACCCTGTTGAATCTGCTGTCGGATTGGTTGAAGTGTTGTTGCGTCATAATCCACCGTATCAACGCCGCTTCCCATCGCGCCGGATGATGATTCGATAATGCGAACAACATCTTTATCGCCTAATTTCGCTTTTACTACTGTTCGTGATGTCATCATCGTCATCTGCTGTCCCCGTACGTTCAGTTTTACTTCGTAATCGGTTTTTCCTTCTTTAATCAACGCAGGATTAAACGTAAGAGCGGCTGAAGGCGCTGTTGCCGGAGCGGGTGTTTGCGGCATTTTCACGGAAGAAACATCAACAGTAATTTCGGTTAGTTTCTTTTGAATGTCATCCGGCACGGTTTCCTGCACTCTCCCGCCGAGATGTTTTGCAAAGAATTTTTCCATTGCCACAATCATTGCCAGACGATTTTCTCTTCCCTGAAATCCGTGACCCTCATCCGGTGCAACAATGTATTCTACTTGTCTGCCGAGGTCTCGTAATGCCACTACAATTTGATCTGATTCTGCTTTTTTTACCCTGGGATCATTTGCTCCCTGCACAACAAACAGCGGCGCTTTGATATTTTTTGCGGAATTCAGCGGCGATTGCTCTTCCAGCATTTTCTTTTCCTCCGGCTTATCCATATCACCTACACGAACGGCGAACATTTTTTTCATCGGCGCCCAGTAGGGAGGAATGGAATTGAGCAACGTGATGATGTTTGATGGACCGACAATGCTGAATCCTGCGGCGTACACATCCGGTGTAAACGCCAATCCGGCAAGTGTGGCGTACCCGCCGTACGAACCGCCGGCGATAGCCACTTTTTTCGGATCTGCGATTCCTTCTTTGATGAGATAATTTACAGCGTCGGTAATATCGTGCTGCATTGCGCCCGTACCCCACTGCTTGTTACCGGCATTCAAAAATTTTTTTCCGTAGCCGGTAGAGCCGCGGAAGTTTGGTTGCAGTACGGCGTATCCACGGTTGGCAAAAAATTGTGCATACGGGTTGTAGCCCCACACATCGCGTGCCCATGGCCCGCCGTGAATCCACATCACCACCGGCAGATTTTTTGGCGGAATACCTTTTGGGGTAGTAAGGTATGCAGGAATTATCATCCCATCACGCGCTTTGTAGCGAATTGGTTTCATTGGCGCCAAATATTCGCTGGGAAGATTGGGGCGCGTTTTATAGACAAGCGTGGCTTTACCTGTTTTGGTGTTGTACAAATACCGTGAACCGGGATCAACATCGCTGGAAACACTTACCATCCACACCGTTTCATCTTCGGTCATATTTACAATCGTCACTTCTCCCTTTGGCAGAGCTTTTTGCATTTTCTTGTAATCGCTCTCGAATTTCTTGTCCTTGAAATATATCCGCATTTGGTCGCCGTAGTACAGCGTAGCCAAAAGTTTGTCGGTCTTATCGGAAAAAATGGGTCCGGCAAAATCGACTTCATCAAGCGGATCTTTTTCAATGAATGTTGTTTTAAACGTGGTCAGATCGAGCAGTTCAAATTGTTGTTTATCGATATTTCCTTTGTTGGTAGAGATGTACACCCCTTTTCCATCGGGAGTAAATTTGAGTGTGCCGAAATTTTCTTCTGGCGAGCAAGAGTAAATCGGTTTCAGGTTGTCACCATCAACGAGAAGTAACTCGGTTCCGCCATCTGCAGTTTGGCGAATGCCGAGGCGAACGTTGCCTTCGGGATCAATATCCCAGGCGACAACATTTTCATCGTTTTTGCGAAGTAAGGTTCGTTCACCGGTTTCAATGTTTACCTTATACACATCATGCAATTCCGGTTTGCGGTCGTTCAATCCAACGATGATTTCATTCGGAGTTTTTTTCGGAACATCGTAGATGTAAGCACGGATTTTTTCCAGCGGTGTCAAGTCTCGCGCCGGTGGAACCGGATCGCCGGTTTCCAACGGATTAACCGCATACACACGGAAATTTTCATCTCCTCCTTTGTCCTGTACAAATAGGATGTACTTTCCGCCGCGTGACCAGAAGTAACTTGTGATGGGGCGTTTGGTGTCGTTGGTAATTGGTTTGGCTTTGTCGAATGAATCTTCGGTTTTCTTCACCCAAATATTGCGTACGCCGTTAAACGGTTTGATGAATGAAATCCATTTTCCGTCGGGTGAAATTTGCGCACCGGAAATTTCCGGATCGCCGAAAAAGAGATCGCGATCAATTAACGGAGGCAGTTGTGCAAGCATCACTTCCGACGTGAGCATGAGTAATGAAAAAGAAAGAAATAATTTCATGGTACCTCCTCGAAAAAATTATTTGAAATGGTTTAACTATGGCGTAAATTATTGAGAAAAGTAATAAAAGTTTAGTAAAGAAAAAGGGAAATCTATTGTGATAAAATCGGCGGTTTTCTTAGCGGTTGTTGTTGTTCTTATCGGATGTGAAAGTTCAAAAAGATCAACAAGCGGGGCTGGAAAAAGTGATGATGGTCCGTATGCCGAGCGCGAGTTTCGCGGTGTATGGGTGGCGACAGTCGGCAACATCGATTGGCCCAGCAAGCCGGGGCTTTCTTCTGAAGAACAACAACGTGAAGCGTTAGCAATTCTCGATACGGTAGCAGCGCTCAACATGAATGCAGTCATCTTTCAAGTTCGTCCGCATTGCGATGCAATGTACAAGAGCGAGATTGAGCCGTGGTCATACTATTTGACCGGAGAACAAGGAAAAGCGCCCGACCCGTTGTACGATCCGCTTGAATTTTGGATTACCGAAGCGCACAAGCGCGGGCTTGAACTTCATGCGTGGTTCAATCCGTATCGCGCTCATCTTTCGCGAGGCAGTGAACCATCCGATTCATCTATCGTAAAAAAGCGTCCTGATCTTGCAAAGAAAATTAGTGATCGAATGTACTGGCTCGATCCGGCAAAAAAGGAAACGCAAGACCTTTCGTACGCTGTGGTGATGGACGTTGTGAAGCGGTACGATGTGGATGGCATTCACTTCGATGATTATTTCTACCCGTACGGCGACGGAAATTTTCCTGATGATGATAGTTGGGAAGAGTACACCAAGAACGGCGGAAAATTATCGCGGGAAGATTGGCGTCGTTCGAATGTGAATGCTTTTATTGAACGAGTGTACAAAGGAATAAAAAAAGAAAAGCCGTACGTCAAATTCGGTATCAGCCCGTTTGGCATCTGGCGTCCGAACAATCCCCCTTCGATTGTGGGGTACGATCAATACAATCGGCTGTATGCCGATGCAAAGTTATGGCTCAATAACGGCTGGGTTGATTACTGGACGCCGCAGTTGTATTGGCCCATCAATCAAATTCCGCAAAGTTTCCCTGTGTTGCTCGGCTGGTGGGCAAAAGAAAATACACGGCAACGGCATCTCTGGCCCGGGATGATTATCAACCGCCCACGCGATGAAAAAACTGCTGATGAAATTTTTAATCAAATTATGATTGAACGTGGAATTGTCACCGATGCACCGGGGCATGTGCACTTCAGCATGAAGGCATTCATGCGCGACAGTAGTGTGATGAATGCTGCGCTGTTCAATGGTCCGTACCAAAAACCGGCGCTCATTCCACCCTCGCCGTGGCTTGATGATGATCTTCCTGCCAAGCCATCGGTTACGATGAAGACCAATGACAATGCTGTCCTGCTGTCATGGTCATATACCGATGACGATGTACTGAGAAGTGTCGTGTATTACAAATACAATTCTCAATGGAACTACACCGTGCTTGGCAAAGGAACAACATCGTATTCACTTCCTCTCACCCGTATTGTACCATTGCCGTCTAGAGAACATCGTGATACTGTTCAAGTAAAAACAGAGCGGTTGACAGAGATCGGCGTGTCGGTGGTAGATCGAACAGGAAATGAAAGCGTTGTGGAACGACTTGTAGTTACCGTTCCTGCACGGCAAGATACGTTGTCCGTGCCGAGAGGAGCATCAGAATGAAACGTGTTATTCTCTTGCTTGCAGTAAGTATTTCATCATCTGTAGCGCAATCGGTATACACAAATCCTTCATCGATTCGGTTTGACACAACCATAACGACAATAACAGACAGCGCCGCAGTATGGATTGTGAATACAACCGCCAAAGGTGTGTATGTGTATGACATTAATATCTACGGCGAGGCGTTCAGTGTAAAGGACACGGCTTTTTTTATTCCAAGCAACGATAGCGTCCGTACATGGATTTTCTTTGCATCCATTCATAATCTCACCTACAACGATTTTGCGTTCATTGAAACTAATCTGCAATCCGGCTCTCTTGTTGTTCCGTTGACCGGCACAAAAAAATATGCGGAAGCAGTGTACGCCCCTACGCAGGGACTTTCTGGCGAGCCGCTGAAGAGTGCGTTAAAAACGATCGCACAGCAAGGGCACACCACGCTTGGGTATACCACCGCACGCGATCGGATGTATGGAAATATCGATAGCAACAATGGCGTAGATTCCATCGAGTGTGTGTACACAGGGCGGAAAGCAAAATTCAACACACGTGCAGGGGCAACCAACAATAATTTTAATGCCGAGCATACGTGGCCTCAAAGCAAATTCGGGAGTGTTGATCCGATGCAGTCTGATCTTCACCATCTCTTTTCCGTTGATGAGACAGCAAACAGCACGCGAAGCAATTATCCGTTCGGAAAAGTTGTGTCGAACGTAACGTGGAGTGTCGGCGGTTCAAGACTTGGGTTGGGATACGGTGGCTACACCGTCTTTGAGCCGCGCGATGCGCATAAAGGAGATGCAGCGCGGGCGATGTTTTATTTTATCATTCGGCATGGAAATTATGGCAGTTTTTGGACCGCCAGTCCCTATCAAGAAACTGTGTTTCGCGAATGGAACAAGAATTTTCGTCCAACACAAAAATCGAAAAACCGTAACAGTGCCATTGCGCTGTATCAGGGCAATCGCAATCCATTTGTTGATCATCCGGAATTTGTGGAGCGCATCAACAATTTTGCAGGAACCGCGACAGTGGTTACTTCTGCGCAGTTAGTGGCATCTCCAACCGTATTAAGTTTCGGCGATATTTTTTCAGTTAACAATCCCAATAAGAAATTGACGCTTGCTAATGTGGGCAACAAGGCGCTGACAATTACTTCAATTGCATTTACCAATTCGTCATACGTACTTGCTGATACGATATCCTTTCTTGACGCAAAATCGTACCGGGTTGTAACAGTAACGAGCAACGCTCTTCCGAGCGGTGACACAACAGGCACGATGACCATAACGTATAACGATGGTGGAAACAAGCAACTCATTATCGAATTGAGCGGCTATGTAGTGACAAGCGTGAAGAATCAGCCTCAACAGCCGGAACAATTTATTCTTCATCAGAACTATCCCAATCCGTTCAATCCGACCACAACAATACAATACAGTGTAGGGACGGATGCCCATCCGTCCAACAACAATACGCACGGACGGGCATTGACAACATTAAAAATATATGATGTCCTTGGAAGAGAAGTAGCAACATTAGTGAATGAAGTGAAAGAGGCGGGGAATTATTCAGTGCAATGGAATGCATCAAAATTCTCCAGCGGCATATACTATGCGCGATTGCAAAGCGGAGAACAAGTTCAGATGAAGAAGATGTTGTTGCTCAGGTAATATGTTCCAAAACCTTGCGAAGGTTAGGGGATGTATTGTGAAACCTTCGCAAGGTTTGCATGCATCATAAGTGACCGTCACCTTGAAGGTGACGGTCATTTACCAACCTTCAACTTTTGCAATATGGGTGTGGGATTTTTACCTCATCAAAATGTAGTGCTCAAAAGAATTTTGTGGCTTATTCCCACTCTGCTGGCAGTTCATAATCTTGAAGAAGCGCTGACAATGCCTGCGTGGGTGAAGGCGAATATGTGGAAGGTGCGTGAAGCGATTCCTCTCTTTCATCTTTTGCATTTTTCCACACCACAATTGTACCTATCGCTGATACAGGTAACCGTTCTTCCGTTTCTTCTGGCATTCTTTTGTTTGAAAGGAGAGTTGACTAAAAGGAAACTGAACATTCTGTTGACTCTTCAAGCAATTATTTTTTGGAATGTATTGGTTCCTCATCTCGGCGGCGTGATTGTACTGCAGATGTATAATCCGGGGACAGTAACGGCAGTTCTCATCAATCTTCCGTTTTCGCTTTACCTGTTGAAATACTTACTGAAGAATGAAATTCTCACACACAAACAATTGCGCAGTGTGTCTGTGCTTGGCTTGATCGTATATCTGCCCGCTGTGTATTTCAACCATCTGCTCGCTTCGTTGATTGTTAATTCTGTTTAGAAACATCTAAACCATTGTTTATAAATAAGCAAAAGTCACACTGACTGAGCGCCCGCCTGATGGCAGGCAGGCCCGCCTGAACGGCGAAGTCGGGCAGGCCCGCCTGAAAAACGCAGTCGGGCAAGCCCGCCTTGAACGGCGAAGTCGAACCACGATGATTACCTACAGTGTCACACCGAGCGTCCGCCAGCAAAAATGAAGTGACGGACAGGTAGTCGAGGTGTGACAACACCTGATGACAAACAATTTTTCGGATGTGTCGTTTAACAAGTTTACTCTTTGTAGTTTTGTGTGAGAGAATGATAATAGGTAAACACTCCGAATGCCCGCAGCGCCTGCGATTGCGCATGGACTGTTCCCACTTCATCCACGCCGTATCCATCTTCACCGCCGTGCGGATTCCATCCGTTTCTAATGGCGTGGTCATACTCTCTGTGTAGCATTACTGTTGTCCGTCCGTGATTGTTTGTCCAGACATGCTCGAGCATTTTTTCAATCTTTGCGGGAACGTCAGCGAGTTCGTTTGGTGCAATCTCGTATGCATCAAGCAGGAAGTGCACAAACGCACCATTGCCATCCATGTGCAGTTGATAAAAATCTATTGAATCAACCCAACCATTCTTCGGATTGAGAATGTGTTGTGTAGAAGCAATGGCGATCGCTTTGTATTTTTCATCTTTTGTAACTTGATACAGTGCCTTCAACACCGACAAATAGCTTGCCGATTCCCACGGCAATTGTTTGCCGAATGCCGCCAATCCACCTTTGCCTTGCCAGATGCCGTTGCCGCGGTAGAATGTTTTTTCAATTCCAGGAAATCTCAGGTCACCATTCCATGCCAGCAGGGCGTCGTCAAGAAATTGCCGCTCACCGGTTGCTTCGTACAGTTTGCAGGCAACGGCAACCATTTGGTTCATATTGCTGTTGGTAATGATTCGTTCGTTTACGTTCCACTGCGGCGGATAGTTGTACCAACTCCAAAATCCCTCATGGTTTGTAAGCCGTCCTTCATTTCGCGCACTCAGATAGCGTTGCTGTGCGTCTTCAACCCACCGATGATTGTTTTTTCCCGAAAACTCCCACCAGTATAATTCTGCAAGGCAAATCCACGCACGGTCGTCAACCCACGTGCCGTTGAACATTTGCGTCAAATCAAATTGATGCAGATACCGCTGAAGGAGCGATGAGTCATGAGTAGTATGGTATAGATACGCATCACCAATGGCGCCGTT
>JBFMDF010000022.1:0-15018 GCA_040753935.1 Bacteroidota bacterium
GCAATTAACTATAACTCGTTGCCGGAGTTAGGGACCAATTATCAAGCAGTACGATTGTATGTTACGCAGAATGGAAATCTGCAGAAACCGATTATTGCCGGCGACACTATAACACAAGGAGAAAAAATTGAAGTAATCTTCAGAGTGTACAATGCCGGAGGTGTGACAGTGAAGAACGTACCGGTGAAGATTGGGGCACTATGGGAAAACAACTATTCGGAAACCATTGCCGCGGTGACGATAGATTCCCTTCCCCCCAGAAAGTACAAAGAACTCTCCGGTATCTACAACACGTCACTCGGATTTGGAAAAAGGAACATACAATTTACAATTGATCCCGACACCGTTATTCGCGAACGGTATAGAGATAATAATTATTTTGTTGTTCCGATTGTCATTAAGCGAAGCGACGCCGGCACACTGTTTCCAAACTTGGCAATCGCACCAAACAATATTCTGCCTGAAAAACAATTCATTACCGATCAAAATGATTCTGTCCGATTTCGCATCTCGTATGCCAATACCGGTTTGGTTGTGGGAGACAGCATTTCTATCGCGGTGAAGCATTTCTATAAAAATTCTCTCGCCACACAATGGACGATTCGCCGTCTCTACCCCAGTTTTACGGATACCATTGTCGTTACTGTGCCCATTTTGAGGCGCGCAGGAGAACACCAACTGCAGGTAGAATTAGATCCGTTTGGATTGATTGCCGAATCGTCTGAATCGGATAATGCTGCAGTGTACTTCTTTACCGTTTCTACAACTGCATTCTCCATCGTTCAGCCGTCGGCGCTCAACACGTCGGCAGTTTCACACATCATCTTTCTTAACCCGACTTCGTCACTGCAGTCCGGTCAACGAATTGCTCTGTTAGAACTCGATACACAACCCACATTTGCTTCTGCTATGTCGGTTCAAGTACCAATGCAGGAATTTACTACAACGTACAATATCACCACACTGCCGAAGAAGAAACGGTATTACTGGAGAATTAAGGAACTGAACACTGCTAACGATTGGACGGAAGGAACATTTTATCTCGGCGATTCGACATCGTTTGCGTGGGGACAAATCGATTCTGCTTCGTGGGCAATGAACAGCTTTTCTCGCGTTGCCTATTCACCGGATAGCGGTGCGCGTATTGTTGATACAAAATTCATCGTCAACGCTGTATCGGCAGGATTCAATGACGGCAATACCGGTTCTGTTACTGTGAATACTACCAACATCATTGCTCCTATTTTTGGCAACGGCCATAACGTAGTAGTGCTTGATACAATCAACTACCAACCATTGACGATGCGACGGTTTAACATAACAAACAATCCGAATGAATCCGATTCGTTAGTTCAGTTTCTTTCTGGTATTTCCACCGGCTTGATTGTGATTGATGTTGTGGTGGATGAGGGGGCGAACAATCTTCAACCTGCTGCGCGAAATGCGCTGAAGTCCATCGGGAGCGCCTATATTGACCAACTACAGTTCCGTGATTCGTGGGCAATTATCGGAAGGAAAGGGGCGATGATAGGTTCTGTGCCGGAAGTGTATAAAGCGCAGGGCACCGGCTCTGCAATGGTAGAAACAACTTTTGTGCGTAAAGAAACATCCGGTACTATCATCACTCCTTCATTTGGTTCATTTGCGCGATTGTCACACCTTTCTCTCAACAGTGTCATTCCTTCCGGCGCGCAATTAACGACTACAGTATTGGGACTTAAACCGACGGGAACAGTTGATACGGTAATTTCTGCCGTCAATCAGCAGACAATATCAATGGCTGTCTTGGACCCTGTCATCTATCCGAATGCCCAACTGTTGTTTGATTTTAAGACTTCGTCGTCACACGTTGTACCCGTTGTCTCTCGTGGCTTCTCTTTGACTGACCATTCACCCCGCTTGTACAGCTGGACGGTAAGCGGCGTACCGCCGTTGGAACTCGCCGTTTCGTCAAAGAGCACCTCCCTCAGCGCCGATAGTGTGATGGAAGGTGAGGACATTGTCTTTACTACCCGCGTCTATAATTTTAGTTCTATCCGGGCAGACAGTATACCGGTTCGGTTGAAAACAACGCAGTTGGGAATAGAAACAGTTGTGAAAGAAGAAGTGATAGCCACTCTCGCGGCACAGGATTCGGTAACATTGACGTATACCTACTCCACGCGCGAAAGGAGAGGAAACCGCGCTTTTGTTTTTGAAATTGATCCTCTAAATACCAAAATCGAAGTCAGCAAAAACAATAACAGTGTAACCCTTCCGTTCCGCGTCGTATCGGATTCGATTAAACCGAAATTACAAATTACGATCAATGGGAAAATGATAGTGGACGGCGATTACGTGAACCAACAACCGGAAATTCGTATTTCTTACCTCGACAACAATCCGACGTTCATCACTCAATCTGACACAACAAACTTCCGGTTGCGGTTAAACGGTAAGTTACAGTCATTTATCGCTGGTAACGCGGAGTTGATTCCCTCCACTTCACCCGGCAAAGCGGAAATCCGCTGGACGCCAGTGCTCGACGATGGCGATAATGTTATCGAAGTCTATGCACTGGACATTGCTGGAAATATTTCCGACACCATTGTGGCGTACGTGAAAGTGGCATCCCAGTTTCGTTTGTTGGATGTGTACACCATTCCCAATCCCTTCAATCGCGCGACACATTTTACTTTCAATCTTGCCGGACCTGTTACGCCCGATGAAGTCATCATCAAAATTTACACTGTTGCCGGTAGATTGATTCATGAAATCCGTCAACCGGCGAACATCGGTTTTAACAAAATTTATTGGGATGGCAGAGATAGCGATGGCGACGAAATCGGCAACGGAGTGTATCTCTACAAAGTGTTAGTGAATCAACAAGATGTGCAAGTTACTGCAACGTCGAAGCTCGTGAAGATGAAATAAGAATAGTGAGGCAGTAGATTTCCGTTAGTAGTGCTACGGTGCTTTCCATTCCACACATTGCATTTGCTATACAATAACGTTACTTTTCTTACCACCAGTGAGGTTTCCTATGCAATATTTTTTGTTGAAGACAGAGCCTTCTGTGTATTCCTTCGATGACTTGATGCGTGACAAGACGACTGTGTGGGACGGCGTTACAAACTTTGCGGCGTTAAAACACATGCGCTCAATGCACAAAGAAGACAACGCATTCATCTACCATTCAGGCGATGAAAAGCAGGTTGTTGGGATTGCAAAAATTATTTCCGAACCTCGCCCGGACCCGAAAACGAACGACGACAAGATTGTGGTGGTTGATGTTCAAGCAGTGCAGAAGTTGAAGAAACCGGTTCCGCTGTCGGTCATTAAAAGCAAAAAAGAATTTAAGAATTTTCCACTTGTACGCATTCCACGGCTTTCGGTGATGCCTGTACCGAAAGAATTGTGGGATGTTATTCTCTCACTTGGTAAATAAAAAGCATATGAAAAAACAACTCTGTGTATTGTTCACTTCACTTCTCATTCTTTCTTGCTCAACAGAACGTCCGGCGGAGACAAAGGAAGAACACACAGTCGTCCATCCTGTTGTAAGAGAACTTCAGCAGAAGTATGCACCAGACAAACGGACGGCGATTTTCACTATCTCTCTTATCGACGCAGGAAAATATCTCATCGCAAAAGGGGAAGTTGACAATGCTGACGCAAAGCGTGAATTAATTGAAAAATTGAATGCCGAGGGGAAAGAAGTTCACGACAGCGTTGACGTTCTTCCGGCAGAAAATCTCGGCGCAAAAACATGGGGAATTATTACGGTGAGCGTTGCGAATATGCGGAGCGAGCCGCGCGAATCTGCTGAATTAGCGACGCAGGCATTGATGGGAACGTTGGTGAAGATTTGGAAACGGAAAGGGGGCTATCTGTACATCCAAACGCCGGATAAATATCTCGGATGGGCGGATGCAGATCAACTGCAACGGGTGACGGAACAAGAAGTGCGCGAATGGAATGAGAGTAAAAAAGTTTTCGTTACGTCGCTGTTCGAGATCGTTCGTCAGCAACCGAGCCAGAACTCTTATCCGGTGTGCGATATGACGGGCGGCGGCGTGTTGAAATATTTGGGAATGCAGAACGGCTGGATCAAAGTCGGTATTGCTGACGGACGAACCGGTTTTCTACCTTCTTCTTCAGCAATTGATTACAACGATTGGGGAACAAAAGTAAAACCGGTTCCCGACAATATTGAGAAGATAGGAAAATTCATGATGGGTGTCCCGTACTTGTGGGGCGGAACGTCAGTGAAAGGAGTTGATTGTTCAGGATTTACTAAAACCGTTTTCTTGCTGAACGGGATGATGCTGAATCGCGACGCCAACCAGCAAGCTGAACAGGGGGTTGAAGTAGAACCAGGGAAAAATTTTGAGAATCTGAAAAAAGGAGATTTGCTCTTCTTTGGTCAAAAAGCCGAAAACGGCAAACCAGAGAGAATCGTACACGTTGGAATTTATCTTGGCAACAAAGAATACATTCACTCTTCCGGCAGAGTGCACATCAGCAGTTTCGATCCGGCTTCGCCTCTCTTCAACGAATACAACTTTAATCGTTTCGTCAAAGCGAAGAGAGTCATCGCGTCAGTGCCGCAGGTAGCGGAAGTGAAAACGAAGTAACGCATGTACAGTATTCTACCAATGCCTAAACTCCATTGGTGGACGTTGGTAATTTGAGAAGTCTTCATTTGACATTTGAAAGTTTTCAAAATGTCCCTCCGGTATCTCTTCATAGATTTCAATGCTTTCTTTGCCTCTGTCGAACAGCAAGAGAATCCAAAACTGCGTGGCAAACCGGTAGCCGTCGTTCCCGTCATGGCGGAACGTACTGCGTGCATAGCCGCCAGTTACGAAGCGAAAAAGTTCGGCATTAAAACGGGAACATCTGTCCAGGAAGCACGAAAACTTTGCCCTGCCATCGTCATCATTGAAGCCCGCCCGCCGCTGTATGTACAATACCACCACAACCTTGTTAAAACTGTTGAATCATGCATTCCTGTGTTGGCGGTAAAGTCCATTGACGAAATGGTGTGTGAACTCAGTGGGAGTCAAACGAAAAAAGAGAATGCAGTTGCGCTTGCTAAGAACATTAAGCAGACGATTGCAAAAAAAGTTGGTGATCAGATGCGTTGTTCCATCGGGATAGCGCCTAATATTTTTCTTGCGAAAACGGCTACCGATATGCAAAAGCCAAACGGACTGGTGGTGATTGAAGAGCGAGATTTGCCGCAGATATTGTTCACCATGGAATTGCAGGACTTGAGCGGTATCGGTAGAAATATGGTGAAGCGACTGAACCGCAATGGCATTTACACTGTGGAGCAATTGTGCAACGTTGATAAAGAGACGATGAGAAAGGTGTGGGGCGGCATTGAAGGGGAGCGGATGTACGAACGGTTGCGCGGCATTGAACCACCTCTTCCGCCAACGCATCACACCACAGTTGGGCATTCGCATGTGCTGCCGCCGAAGCAGAGAAACGAAAAGGATGCTGAAGCAGTACTTCACCGCATGCTGCAAAAAGCCGCTATGCGATTGCGGAAGATGAAGTACCGCGCCCGTGCGCTGTATGCCAGTATCCGCTATTTTGATAATAAAAAATGGAGCGACGAAATTACTTTTACCGAAACATCTGATACACTCCACTTCACACGTGCCTTAACAACACTTCTTTCCCGCAAACCGACAGTCAAAGAAACGCCGCTGAAGGTTTCGGTCACACTGTTTCATCTTACCCCGGAAGATGAACACACACCGTCAATGTTTGACAACGAAGAGAAAACGAGCGCACTTTTTTCTGCTGTGGACGAATTGAATTTGCGGTACGGCAAAAGCGCACTGTACTTTGGCGGTGCACACACGGCGTTAGAATCATCTCCCGCACGTATTGCGTTTACCCATATTCCGGATTTATCAATTGAGGAAGGAAAGGGAGGATACGGAAGGAAAAGGGAGAAACAGAAAAAGAACGAACCGAAGGATGCTCATAGTGAAAGCGAATATTAACGCCATCGTCAACCTTCCTACTTCTCCCTCTCCATCACAAAATCAATAAACATTTCCAGAGATCGTTTTGCATCGGAATCGGAGAACGGTTTCAGGCATTCACGCGCGGCGTTGCCGAAGTCATGTGCGCGTTGTTCAGCGTAGTGAATTCCGCCGTTTTGCAACACAAAATCAACGACGTATTCAACATCTTTTCCCTTCGCGCCGTTTTTTATGAGTTTCAGCACACGCTTCGATTCTTGTTTTGATGCCTGTTGCAATGCGTAAATGAGCGGCAGAGTAATTTTCTTTTCTTTCATGTCGCCGCCAATTGGTTTACCGAGAATACTTTTACGTGAAGTGAAATCGAGAATGTCGTCTCGAATCTGAAATGCCATACCGACGTTTTCGCCGTAGTCTTTCATTAATTTCCGCTGTTCAGCGTCTTCCGTCGTGCTTGCCGCACCGATTTCCGAACAGGTGGAAAGAAGCGAGGCAGTTTTGTTGGAGATAATTTTCAGGTATGTTGCTTCGTCAATATCCAACTCCCGGCTCTTCTGAATTTGAAGAATTTCGCCCTCGCTCATTCTGCGGACAGAATCAGACACGGTTTTGAGGAAATAGACATCATTGTATTTCAGCGAAATCATTAAGCCGGTGGAAAGGAGGTAATCTCCCATCAGCACAGCAACTTTATTTTTCCACACTGCATTGATTGATGCAAGACCGCGCCGTGTATCGGCATCATCCACAACATCGTCATGCACAAGTGTTGCGGTGTGAAGAATTTCAACGAGTGTTGCTCCGCGAAAAGTGCTTTCGTTAATTGTGCCGCAAGTTTTTGCAGATAGAAAAACAAGAATAGGGCGAATGCGTTTTCCTTTTTGTTTGACAATGTACCGTGCAATGGTATCTACCAGCGTAACGCTGGAGCGCATTGATTGTTTGAAGAACGCATGGAACGACTTCAGTTCGTGTTCTACCGGTGCTTTAATGTCGTCAAGTGTATGTGTGAGCAATAATCCCATGTATAATTTCTCAAGTCAACAGATACTGTCGCAGATTTTTGGCGGCCGGGCGGTGAAATTTGAAACCTCTGAAAAACACAAACAAATTTGTGCACGAGGTACCCGTACGATGACATTTTTCAAAAGTCCCAATTATTTATTCCGCGAGTTCTGATTCGGTTTTCTTTTGTGCAAATTTTGAAATAAAGATGCTGATTTCATATAAAAAAATCATCGGTACCGCCAACAGACTTTGAGTCAGAACATCTGGCGTCGGTGTAACAATAGCGGAGATGATTAAGATTGTGACAATGGCATGCCGCCGGTATTTTCTCATGAATGTTGGATTCAACAATCCAATCTTCGTTAGAAAATATGTAATCATCGGCAGTTCAAAGACTAGCCCTGCACCCAAAATCAAACTCAACATAAAACTGATGTGTTCGTTGATGGCAATGTTCAGTTCGAACACGTCGGTCCCAAACGTCGAGAAAAAAGTCAAAGCCGTTGGAACAAGAACGAAATAGGCGAATACAATGCCCGATAAAAAACAGATTGAGGTGAAAAACACTATCCACCGAGCATAGCGCCGTTCGCGCGGCAGTAAGCCGGGAGCGATAAATTGCCAGAGTTGGTACAGGATCACCGGCATGGCAATAATAATTCCCGCCACAATAACAACCTGCATGTATGTTAAAACAATACCGTACGGTGTCAGCACCTGTGCCTTCAGTCCGACTTTCAATAGCGGACCCATCAGCACTTGTTTTACCAGAAAATCTGAAAAAAACGCCGCAACAATTGCACCGGCCAGTACCGCTACTACTGATTTAAGGATTCGCCACCGTAATTCTTCCAGGTGATCGAGAAAACCCATCTCTTTTTCTTCAACATGTTGCTGATCCTTTGGCATACGTTTTCTTCTTTGGCACGCGAGCGTAGAAGTTGCCGTTACTGTACTTCTTTATAAAGTGGAAAAGCAGAGCAGAGTTCTGCAACTTTCTTTTTTACCGATTCGTACACCTCGCGCTTACCAATGTTGCTGATTACTTCATCAATAAGTTCGCCGACAATCTTCATTTCATGTTCTTTCATGCCGCGCGTGGTGAGCGCCGGTGTGCCGATGCGGATGCCGCTGGTAATGAGCGGCGATTTATCATCAAACGGAACGGCGTTTTTGTTCGTGGTAATTCCTGCTTCGTCGAGCGCTTCCTGCGCTTCTTTGCCGGTAACGTTTTTATTCCGCAGATCGATTAACATCAGATGATTGTCCGTTCCTCCGGAAATGATGTGATATCCTTTCCCGACAAGGTAGGCGGCGAGGGTTTGAGCATTCTTAATGATTTGTTGTGCATACGTTTTAAATTCCGGCTGTAGCGCTTCTTTGAATGCCACTGCTTTTGCCGCAATAATGTGCATCAACGGTCCGCCCTGCACTCCGGGAATCACCATCGAGTCGAGCAGTTCGGAAATCATTTTTGTTCTGCCGGATTTTGGTGCTTTCAATCCCCACGGATTTTCAAAATCTTTTCCGACCAGAATAATTCCGCCGCGGGGCCCGCGCAATGTTTTGTGGGTGGTGGACGTTACAACATGGCAATGAGGGATCGGATCGTTCAATAATTTTGCAGCAATCAATCCGGCGGGGTGTGCAATATCGGCAAACAACAATGCGCCAACGCTGTCGGCAATTTCTCTAAATTTCTTGTAATCGATGTTTCGAGAGTAGGCGCTGGCGCCGACAGTAATCAGTTTTGGGCGTTCGCGTTTTGCTACATCTTCAACTTCGTTGTAGTCAATGTAGCCGGTTTCTTTTGAAACGCCGTACGCCGTGAAGTTGTACATCTGTCCGGAAAAATTCACCGGAGAGCCATGTGTTAAATGTCCGCCATGAGAAAGATTCATGCCGAGCACTTTATCGCCCGGTTTAATGAACGTGAAATACACCGCCATGTTGGCTTGTGAGCCGGAATGCGGTTGCACATTTGCGTATTCGGCGCCGAACAGTTGTTTGACACGCGTGCGGGCAAGGTCTTCAACAACATCAACATACTCACAGCCGCCGTAGTACCGTTTTCCGGGGTAGCCTTCTGCATATTTGTTTGTGAGCACTGTCCCTGCCGCTTGCAGTACGGCGGGGGAAACAAAATTTTCCGAGGCGATGAGTTCAAGTTTTGAGTTTTGGCGATTCTGTTCGTTCTTGATCGCTTGATATACTTCAGGATCGAATTGTTGGATGTAGTTCATGGTTAACTCGATGAAATGTTATCTGCCGGTGAGTGAATGAATTTTTTCTACGCGGCGGGTGTGACGTCCCGCCTCAAAATTTGTTGTCAGGAATGTTCGGATCATATCTTCCGCAACAGCCCAGCCAACCAGCCGTTCGCCGAAACAGAGAATGTTGGCATTGTTGTGTTTGCGTGCAAGCGATGCGGCGGTGACGGATTCGCACGCCGCTGCGCGAACCCCTTTATGTTTGTTAGCCACGATGGAAACACCGACACCTGTTCCACAGATAATAATGCCCCAC
The DNA here is from genome assembly GCA_040753935.1 of Bacteroidota bacterium. Lineage (GTDB taxonomy): Bacteria > Bacteroidota > Ignavibacteria > UBA10030 > UBA8401 > SpSt-333. The sequence goes on from JBFMDF010000022.1 coordinate 9,519, forward strand.
TCACATTCTCCGGCTGAGACTGCTTCTGCGGCGGCATGGGCAAAGTCAGGATAGTCGACAGAGTCAGGAGAGTTTGTCCCAAAATCTTTGAAAGGGAATTTCATTTCTGTGAGGAGCGCTTTGGCTTTCTCTTTGTATTGAAATCCTGCGTGGTCGCTGGCTAATGCTATCATAAGTCGTTGAGTGTTGAAAGGACGACGAGGGTGTTCTGCACGCTATTGACTGTCCTTCCACAGTTAATCAATTGGCGGAGGAATGAACATCAGTTCCGACGCCGTTAGTGATAGTGTGAATCGTACAATGGTATCTTTAATTAACGAGGCAGACGTTGTGCCTCGAATTCCATATTCCAGACTGAGATTGAGCCGTGATTCAAAACTGAGCGGAAATCCAAATCCGGCAGAGGCGAACAATTCATCAATCGAAGTTCCGTTCACGTTGACGTTGGTGATCCGATAATAGCCGCCGAGTCTGTAAGCAACTCTATCCCAGAACGAATCAGTGAAGTTGTCCGCGGGCAACAATTCAGCCCCTACACCGAAACGGAGGCTATTTTGAATTTCAGCAGGATGCGCTCCGTTGGTGTTGAAGTTATTCCAATGTTGGAAATCAACATCAGCGGCGTACACTATTTTGTTTCGTGTATACGCAAGACCAAGTGAAAACCCAATTGGCAGATTGACGGTTTGATTGTTGACAGCAATGGTGTCTTGGTGTGACGAAAAATTGCGGAGAAGTTCGTCATCGAAATCGAGCGTTGAACCGCTGAAGAACGTGGCGCCAAGATTCACTGTGCCGTTTGTTTCAATACCGAGCGCCTTATCAATGCCATTGTAAAGTCCGCCGACTGTTACTGCGAAACCGTTCAGCGAAAGCGTTTGATGATATGAACCGCCAAAAAAATCTGATGAAGTAAAGCGGATAGTTTGGTCTTTGTATATTGCTCCAAAGAGGTAATGAGATGTCAGACCGAGCATAAAGCTGGGAGTCGCGGCATAACTCACACTTACCTGGGCTGAGTTTAGTCCGCCTCTTCCTTCAAACTGCTGAAGAATATGCTGACCGCTTATTGTCCTTTCAATTTCCTGGTGGTAACCGACGGTAGAATACGGAAGCACACCCAGCGACAACACAATTTTTTTTGGTGTGTAAATGGGAAAGGCGATTCCGAAGTCGCTGAGGTTACCTGTTCCGATAATGCTTGTTCCTGTTGCATCTTCAGAACGGTAATTTTGATACTGATAACCCGCGGTGAACAGTGTGCGGGTAATGGAGGTCAATGTTGCCGGATTGGCAAAGTTGATGAATGTTTCACCGCTCAGTCCCGTTCCGACACTTCCCATGCCGATGTTTTTTCCCCGAGCAGTCAACTGAATATCACCGATACCATATCGTGAATAGACAGAGCCTTCGCCGGCAATAACAAACGATGAAAACAAGACCATGTAGATAGAGAGTCGTGTCATTGGTTCTTCTCCGCGTAGAAAATTTTCAGTTTCGGTCCACGGATAGTATCAGAAACAGGATAGAAAATAATTTTTTCGCTGGTACTATTTTCTTCCATCCAGCGAATAGTAAATCCGCCATTCACACTGAGGTTATTCAGCCACCGCTGAACAATTTGTGTACAGTTGAATTCATAAGTTTTTTCGCCGGCACTGCCTGTGTTCTTTACACCGTAGGCAAATATGGAAGAGTCTGTTTTATTGTTGCGCACTGTCAGTGTCGCAATCAGTGAATCGGGAGAAAAGCCGGAATACACGCTGGCGGTGGTATCGACCGTCAATGTCATTGTAGCGTTGTTGACAATAGGTTTTTCCGGAAGTGAGTTGAAGGCGAATTTGATATCGGCTCGTACGCCGGATCCGCCGCGCACCTCAAGTGCAGAATATGGTAGCGGAACTGTGGATGTTTCAACAAATGTGTCCTGTCCAATATTGAAGAAAAGAGAGTCGTGCCGTCCGTTACGTGTGAATTTGATAACCAGCAATGGACTGGTGGTGGCATAAAAATTAAAAGGAGAGAACCCAATAACGCCGCTTTGGTTGTTAGCTCGGAGTGCAAAACCGTAGAAGGCGGGTTTTGAAGTATCGAGAAAATCATCTGCCCATTTACGAACAACCGCAGTGTCGATACGTGCCGCAACGCGTTGTGCATAATTCATTGAATCGGAAAATGTGCCGACAGGGGTAGCGCCAATCATCGTTGATGTCAATGAATCAGATGTGAATGTTCCCTCGGAAAATTGTTTTTGAAGTTCGTACACAGTGAACTGAATTGGCGGCAGAGCAGGAAGCATTCGGTAATTGACTGTCAACCGGATTTCAGCAGTATCAATCGTTGCTCCTTTTAACGAATCAAGACTTGATAATGCATAAAATTGAAGAAGCGTAACAAAATCTTCTCCGCTTGGCAATTTACCTACCAGATTGCTGGAAGCATAGCCGTTGGTAATCGGCACCCTATATACCGAATCACTCACGGCGATAAATGACGTTTCAGCAAAGTTGAACATATCACCGGGTGGAATCAGGTTGTTACCGATAGATTTAGGTTTATCTGCACAGCCGAGCAGACACAATGCGATAACAAGGGGGATGGACAAATAGAGTTTCTTCATTGTCTGGGTGTTAGTTGCTGTTTAATGAATTGTACGGCGTCGTATAAATCAGACGCAAAGTAATCACGTTCGTTTTTGCACAACTGCTTTTCTTTTTCGCCGTAACCGGTAGCCACCTGAATGGCAACCGCCCCCACCGCTTTACCCGTCTGCACGTCAATACATTTATCACCGACGACGAACGAGCGCCTAAGATTGAATCCGTATTTGTTCTTTGCCTGGTTCAGCATGCCCGGTTTCGGTTTTCTGCAATCACACTCAACACGGTACGGCGGGAGACCTTCTTCAGGATGGTGCGGACAGAAGAAGTAATCGAGCACTGTTGCGCCAACTTTCTTTAATTCGCTATTCATCGCTTCGTGCACTTTTTGAAGGTCGTCTTCTGTGTAAAGACCACGGGCAATCCCCGATTGATTGGTGATGACCACAACGGCAATGCCCAAGTCGTTCAGTTCACGAATTGCTTCTGCACTGCGGGGAATGAGTTGAAGTTGGCTGGGGGAGGAAAGAAAATCAACATCGACATTGATTGTTCCGTCCCGGTCAATAAAGACAGCAAATTCTGACAGCACCGATGCCCCGCTATTTCAATAAACTTCGGTAGAGATTAATGTACTTCTTTGCAGACGATTCCCACGAAAAATCTTTTGCCATACCGTTGCGCATTATTTTTTGCCACGTTTTTTTATCATGGTACATTTTCACGGCGCGCTGAATCGCCTTCAGTAATTCCTTACTATCGTACTTGTTGAATTTGAATCCAGTGCCGTTGCCACTGCTCGTTACATCCTGAATCGTGTCGTCCAATCCGCCGGTTGCCCGGACGATCGGCACCGTGCCGTACTTCAAACTGTACAGCTGGTTCAATCCGCACGGTTCATAGCGAGACGGCATCAGGTACATATCGGCACCGGCTTCAATCATGTGGGCAATCTCTTCACTCATGCCAAAGACAATGCCGGCTTTTTTGGGATACTTCTTTTTGAACGCTTCAAAGAAATCGTGATACCGTTTTTCTCCCATCCCAATCATAACAAATTGAATGTCGAGTTTCATCATGTCGTCGGCAATTTCTTTAATCAAGTCAATTCCTTTTTGATCTACCAGACGGGTGATACAGCCGATGACGGGGACACTTTCTTTATACTGCAGACCAAATTTTTTACACAATGCAATCTTATTCTGCTCTTTCCCTTCTAACGATTTGATGTCGTATCGCTGATCGATAATAGGATCTGTTTCCGGATTCCAAATGTTGTAATCGATGCCGTTGATAATACCGTGTAGATCTTTTTTTCGTTTTCGTAAGATGCCTTCCAAGCCGGCGCCGTATTCTTCTGATGTCGTGATTTCGTGCGCGTACTTCTCGCTGACGGTGGTAATGACGTCAGCATATACCAGTCCCGCCTTCATGAAATTCAATTTGCCGTAGAACTCGACACCGTTCATCGTAAATTCCGATTCCGGCAGTCCCGTTTTTTTGAATGACTCTGCCGGAAATTGTCCTTGGTAGCCGAGGTTGTGAATGGTAAAAACTGTTTTAATGTTTTTAAACAATGGTTCATTCTTGTAGACAGTTTTCATGTATGCAGGAATGAGACCGGTTTGCCAATCGTTGCAATGAATGATGTCGGGCTGCCAGCCGAGTTTCTTCAGTGTCTCGAGTACGCCGCGGCAGAAGAAAATAAAACGCGTGTCATTATCGTGGTAATCCTTTTTCGTGTCGGGATTGGTGTATAAGCCGGGGCGATTGAACATTTCCTGATTAGCAAGGAAGTACACCTGAACTTTTGCTTTCAAACTGGAGATGAATGAGGAATTGACGTGCCCGGACTTCAGTTCATTGCCAACAGGGACTGTAATTTCCCGCAAGCGTATTACATCGTGTAGTTTGAATTTTCGCTCGCTGATGGTACCGTATCGCGGCATCATGATACGGATTTCGTGACCAAGTTCTTTGATTGTTTGTGGTAGCGCCCCTGAAACGTCTGCTAATCCGCCCGTTTTTGCAAAAGGTTCCGCTTCGCTGGTGACGAAGAGGATATTGAGAGGTTTCGACATACTGCCTTTGTGTTGTGGAGTGTAGTTCTAATAGCGATTACAAGGTACAAAAATTTTGCCGAATTTACAACGCTTGGAGTAGGGAAGCGTGCCACTTTTCGGCTGATATAATTCGTTTTTGCTGAAAAAGTGTATTGCGAGGAAGATGTCCGACACCTTGTTTTCCACAATCGTTCGCCCACGGTTCGACGGATAGCAAACTACACAGTGTGTGAAGGCACTCAAGCGTTGTGTTCTTCTGCTGATATTCTTGGTGTGCACATGGTCAGTTTTGTTGCTTTTGTAAAGGCCTCTGTCCGACATGAAAAGTATCGTCCGCACCGGAAGCACTCATAACGCTGAACTTTTGCTTACGCAACGATTAACACTCACGGGATGAATCTCTGTCGGGCTTGTCTTGATGTTTCCACAATAATAACATCTATACATCGTTTCAGGCGCTTTGGCATCGGAAATTTTCTCCCTTAACGAAGTGTACAACCTCGTTTATTCCGATAACTACTTCTACCTCAATCACCTACATGATTTTTATCAGCCGAAAATCAGTACGCTTATCCATTTTCTTGCAGAGGAAGGGAAGTCTTCATATATTTCATTCAATAAACAGAATATTCAGTGCAATTTTTAAGAAAGATACGACAATGATATTCGATATAGATATGATAAAAAAAGTGTACGCCGGTTATGCGAAAAAAGTAACGCATGCCCGTACTCTCGTTGGAAGGCCTTTGACACTTAGTGAAAAAGTTCTTTATGCCCATTTCTGGGAGACACCGAAATCTCCTGCCGAGCGGGGCAAAAGTTACATTGACTTCGCTC
>JBFMDF010000023.1:0-14512 GCA_040753935.1 Bacteroidota bacterium
TTTAGATTATTAGATTTTAGATTGTCAGAGGTTTGATGCTGGATAAGAACATACAGTGTCACTCTGCTCCCGACGTTTTTGGTACGAAAAATCCTTGAGATCAGGAAAAGAATCTGACCGCGCATTGGCAAATCAAATCAGCTCTGAACACAAACAGTATCCCATCTCGTTTTTGTTGAGGCGGAATTTGTTCTGCGATGAAATATACGAAAAGATTGCGAGTGAAGAAAAAAGGAACAGAACGACGGTGAATAGAATCTACAAGGTATTTTCTCAGCTCACTTTTTTTGTTTTCCCAATTTTTTTCGCTACATTGTTGTATACAAAGCAGATCGCAGCCCTTCGAAACACTTCCTCATCGCTTCGTATTTCACAGCAACCAATTTAACAGTGAGAAAGGTATTGTTATGCAACAACCCCTTGTTGGTGGACAAGACTCATGGCGGACAATGGTCGCACGGTACCAACAAAGCGATCTCGGACGAAGCATATGGCAGATCATCAATTCATTCGTCCCTTATTTTACGCTGTTGGCGCTGATGTATTTCAGCATGGAGTACTCGTACTGGATCACGCTCGCACTGGCGCTTCCGGCGGCAGGCTTTCAGGTACGGACATTCATCATTTTCCACGATTGCACGCACGGTTCGTTCTTCAAGTCGCAGCGCGCCAACAATATCGTGGGAATCTTCAGTGGGTTATTGACGCTTACACCGTACCATGAGTGGCGGCACAATCATAATATCCACCACGCAACCGGTAGCGATCTCGATAACCGTGGCACTGGCGATATATGGATGCTGACGGTGAATGAATATCTTTCTCGTCCATGGCATAAGCGGCTTGCGTACCGCATCTACCGCAATCCGTTTGTAATGATTCTCATCGGACCATTGGTGATGTTTTTTATTGCACACCGATTTCCGTCAAAGTTTTCCGGTAGCCGCGAGAAATGGAGTGTTCATTTAACTACACTTGCACTGGTGATAATTGCAACAGTGCTCGGTTATTTTATCGGAGTTAAGGCGCTCATCGGCATCTTCCTGCCTACAATATGGCTTGCTGGAATGTTTGGAGTGTGGTTGTTTTACGTACAACATCAATTTGATGAGACCTACTGGCAACATCACAACGAGTGGGATTTTGTTACTTCGGCATTGAAGGGAAGTTCGTTTTACAAACTGCCGAAAGTGCTTCAGTTTTTCAGCGGAAACATCGGTTTTCATCATATTCACCACTTAAGTCCGCGAATACCAAATTACAAACTGCACAAAGCACAGAACGAAGTGCCGCTGTTTCAGGAAGTGAAACCGGTAACGCTGGTTCAAAGTTTACGTTTTCTGTTTTTACGTTTGTGGCACGAAGAGGAGCAACGGCTGATTAGTTTCCGAACCTTGAAGAGATTGTGAAGGAATATCTAAAATTTTTCGTCATGCTGACAAAGACCGGCATCTTTTAAATACTCCGAAACAAGTACGGACTGACGGTAAACAAAAGAAACATTTTTTGCTATTCGAGCCAGCAATACACATTCATATTTAAGAAAAGAAAGGTTGCACGATGGCTACCATTACGTTTAGGGGAGAGTCGGGAAAGAAGTACAGTTTTGTCATTCATCCTATGACAACACTGTTCAAGCAGGAAGGCGGAGTATATTTTATTACTCACCGCAATACGGATGAAACAAATAAAGTTTCACATAAGCATATCTTTGTGGGGCAGACGGACAACCTTGCAAAGGAGCTTGATAAAGCGGATAATCAGTATGTGCGACGGTATAAAGCAAATTGCATTTGCATTCATCTCGAATCCGATCGAAAGACGCGTCTCAAAATTGAATCTGACCTTGTTGGGAATTACAATCCGCCGTGCAATCAATAAATACAAGTGTCGGAAATATTCTTCAATCGCGCTGAGAGTGTGGACTTTTCTCCACGCTTACGTTGACAGAAACCCCTTCATTGCTTTTCGCACTTGCTCTTCGTTCATCCCGAAGTAATGTCCGAGTTCGTGAAACAGCACTTCGCGAATTTTCAATACAATTTCCTCTTCATCTCGACAGACTGCTTCTATGTTCTTCTGGTACAGTGTAATCTTGTCCGGCACGGTGGCGCTGGAGCCGTACCAAGTGCCGCGGTGTGGCAGCGGTATTCCCTGATATAATCCGAGCAATGAGTACCGGTCGCCAGCGTGATCCAACGCGTCATCGGAAGGATAATCTTCCACTACGATCTGTACATTCTCTACTCTATCACGAAATGTTGCCGGTAAACTATCGAATGCTTCCTGAGCAATATGTTCAAACTGTTCGCGGGTCATAAGAAAACGATATGTTCTCATTATGCTCAACCTCCTCAGGACTGAACTACTGAGAAAGATTCTCCATAAAGTAAGAAGTGAAAAATTTCATTTCCTTTTTCTTACATAACGTGGCGGTATTCTGTTTCACTATCTCCGTCAATCACATTATCCCCCTATGCGTTTAATTTCATCCATTGCATGTTTATCCAATCCCCTCACCGTAATGGAAGACGTTGGATATTTTTTCTTCACACGCTGGTAGAGCAGAACAACCGCATACTCATCGCCGCGATTCACGGAAAATCCTGGTTCCTTAAATTGTTTTCCGTTGATGTAGGTGTGAGCAGTAAGTTTGCCGTCGCTGGTTTTGCTACAGCGTAATTCTATAGGATTTTGTTGTGTCATTATTTTCTCTCGCTTACTTAGTTCTTGGTAAAGATACTGTTTTTCATGTGAGAAGTAAATCATTGAACTGATATACATATGTAGTACGCACAGTTGAGGAGATGTTTACTTTTTCTCAAACCTGAAAAGAAAAAATTCACTTTGTGCAAACTTTGCATACTACTTGAACTCTTTTGATGAACCTGATCACAGCTTTTGCTTCGTAAAATTATTTTCTTATAGCAGAACGTTCGCGCAAAGCGGACTTATCATATCACAACAGAAAGGATATCCTATGAAAAAGATTCTCGTTCTTGTTTCACTTGCAGTGGGAGCGTTGATCGGATGCAAAGAGAACGACAACCCTGCGTCATCCGATAATACCGGGCAAATGCAGGTGACGATGGTGGATGCACCAGCAGCAGCGTACGATTCCATCATCATCACAGTACGGCGTGTAGAGATTCACGCATCAAATTCCGCTTCGGCGGAGAGTTGGATAACACTGAACAGCGAAACAAAAACGTACAATCTCCTTTCGTTGGTCAACGGTATTGAAGCTGTGATTGGTGAAGGAAAACTCACCGCCGGCAGTTATACGCAAATGCGGTTGGTGTTGGGCGATTCGTGTTATGTGTACGCAAACGGTGTATCCATAGCATTAAAGGTTCCAAGCAGCGAAATCAAATTGAACATCAATGCTACTGTTCAGGCGGGATTTACCTACAAACTTGTACTCGACTTTGATGCGACGCGCTCATTGGTAACGACAGGAGGCGGCATGATCCTGAAGCCGGTCATCAAAGTACTGACGACGACCTCAACCGGAGTAATTGAAGGAAGCGTAAATACGAAAGCTTCCGTAACAGCGATAGGAAATAACGATACGCTTTCGACTATTACCGGAGTGAACAATTCATTCAAAATTGTTTATGCAAGACCGGGAACATATAATGTTACTATCGTTTCAGCTAACGCTCAATACTACGATACGACATTGACAAATATTTCTGTAGTTTCAGGTCAGACAACCAACGTCGGCACCATCAATCTGCGGGCGAAATTGTAACGCCTCACCTACCGTACTAACAAAGGTCAGCCGAGCAGCTGACCTTTGTTTTTGTTTCCTCACTGTTTTCTGCTTCACGATGCATACCGTTGTTTTACTGCCGGAATCAGATACTCTTCAAACGCGCGCTGAAAATCATACTCTGGCTTCCAGCCCCACTCCCGGCGAGCCAATGAATCATCTACATCGGCGGGCCAACTGTCGACAATCTTTTGCCGCAATGTATCCGGTGTAAAATGTACAGTAGCGCTGGGAAATGCTTTTTTAATGACTTCGTAAAAATCTTTTGCCGAAACACTGAACGCACCGATGTTGTACACTACTTGTGTTAATTGGTGTGCCGGCGCCGCTTCTAATTTCAACAACGCGTTAATGGCATCGGGCATTACCATAAATGGAAGAGTCGTTGACTCAGGAACAAAGCAGTGGTATTCTTTCCCTTGCGCCGCATAGTGCATCATCTCCGGACCGTAGTCGCTGGTGCCGCCGGTCGGTAAGGTAACCGCACTAATCAATCCCGGAAAACGAATTGCTCGAAAATCAACATGCGCCGCTGTCGGCTGCGGATCTATTTGGCGATAGTACCAATTGTAGTATCGTCCCAGGTCTTCGCAGTATTTTTTGTTAATGCCGTACATCGTTCGTGCGTCGAGCCATTCTGTTTCCTTCACTTTCCCTGCTTTCATCTTTGTTTCAAGATTCGGCAAACCGTAGGCAGCAATAGAACTCGGAAAAAGAAATTTCACATTCTCGCCCGTTGCGCGCGCTTGCCGTGCGGCAAGTTCAAGAAGACCGAGTGTACCATCGACATTTACGCGGTGACCGAGCACCGGTTCACGTTCTGCTTTGGTGGAAAGGATGGCGGCAAGATGATAAATCGTACTGAAGTCGTAGAATGCAGCAAGGCGGTCGATTAATGTTGAATCAAGTATATCGCCAATGATCGTTTCGTGACATCGCTTTTTTAACTCTTTATCCATTGGATGCACGTCGATTGACACGATGCGCACATTCGGATTTTCATCTGTAAGACGTGTAATGAGACCGTGTCCAATCTCTCCGTTTGCTCCGGTAATGAGCACTGCTTTCGTGGACATATCATTTCCTTTCTATCTTTATGCCGCCAATATACAGAGTTTTTAATGAGAGAAAAACGTTCTTTAAAAAAACAAAGCCGTCATGTGAGTGACGGCTTTCAGTTACTTCGTGCAGAGTAGGTTATCTCAGCAGAAGCATTTTCTTCGTTTGAGCGATAGCGCCTGCTTTCAGTTGATAGAAATATAATCCGCTGGAAAAAGAAGTCGCCTCAAAACGCACTGCATAACTCCCCGCGTCCTGTCGGGCATGTACAAGTGTTGTAACTTCCCGTCCGAGCATATCGAACACTTTTAGTGTTACGTCAGCAGTTACCGGTAGATGGTAGTTAATGGTCGTTGACGGATTAAATGGATTCGGATAATTCTGATCAAGAACAAACTTATCCGGAACAGCGCTGTTTAATTTTTCCGGTTTCACCGAATTCGGTCCCGTATCGGTTCCATCAATGGGAAATACCTGCCCGCGAATTTCTCCATTTGGATAAGCGGAGGTGTGAACATTAACGTAATGTTTTAAACCGCGGAGCAATTGAATCATCGTTGTATCAGCAACATTGGATACTGTTGCATCAACCATATTCACCGTTAATGTAAGAACAACATTCCCCGTCTGCCCTGACTCGCCCGCATGAATGTGAGAGCCGCTCACAGTTCCTTTCAAGCCATTAACCAACACTGTATAATTCATGTCGTTGCCGGAATTGCTACCGGCGCTAAACTCAAACACTGCCGCTCCGACTCCGGAAGTATTGGTTACCGGTACCTGTTCTGAACTATCGAGAAATGATACTGCTACTTTATGGGCAGAGATAAGTTGTCCGCGTATTTCGCCACCGGGAAATGCTGAGGTGTGAACATTTACATAGGCTTCAGTTTTGCTCAATCGGCGAAGCACACTATCCGCTACACTCACACCGTTATCTTGTGTTTCTGCTTTTCCCTGCGAATTGTATGAAAGTGGTATCATTACACTGCCGTTTTCGCCGATTGCACCGGCGTGAATGTGTGCGCCGCTTATGTTATTCACTCCTACAAGTTGACTTCCATATTCAATCACTTTTCGTTGAGCATCATACCGTAAAAGAAATAAACCTTGTGCTGTTGAATTATTCGATGGCACCGCTTGTGAGCCACTCATTGTGGCTTTAAACGGATAGAACCGATTACCCATTAATTGTCCGCGTAATTCTCCTCCCGGATGAGCAGAAGTATGGATGTTAAAATACAGTTCACCACTGAACAATTTTCGGTACGATGAATCATTCGGCATTGGATTTATTCCTGTGATGAGACTGCCGGCGTTGGCAAGAGAAATTGCAACTCCACCGGTTTGTCCTGCCGCTCCGTAATGCAGATGCATTCCCGTTGGCGAACCACTCAATCCCTTAAATACTCCCTGTACACTAATGATGTTAGAAGTGAGAACTGCAAAACCAACTGCCTTGCCATTTTTGTTGACCGGAGGAACTTCGTTAGCGCCTTCTGCTAAAAAGGTAAAGGCAAATGGTCCCCCCGTTTCAAACTGACTTCGAATTTCGCCTCCACCGTGTGCTGATGTGTGAATGTTGCAATAGATTTTGCCGTTTAAAAAATGAGCAAGCATAGAATCAGGAATATTTGTCCATTCACCCTGTGCTACACCGTTTGCATCAAACGTTATAGTGTGAACCGGCGGACCATTGACACCGCTCTCACCAAAGTGAAAGTGTGCTGCGGTGGGTGGACCACTGAGTGAATCGTACGCTATCGCATACGTTAATGTACGGCTGTTCAAATCAAGCACTCCCCACCCTATGCCGTAACCGCTTGTTGCCACTGGCGGATTTTGTTCCGTTCCGCTCAGGACAAGAAGAAGATTATACTTCGATTGCGCTTCTCCATAAGTAACTGCCGACAAAAAGAGAAGAAGAACGAACCCCAATTGCTGTATATTTTTACGCATACAAACCTCCTTAAATGTGATTAAATATGAGACCTGACTATTGAAGAACTGTTGCTGTTCACTCCGCCACTATTTGAACAACGATATTTTCAGACAATTGGATTCGTTTGTCGGCAAGGTACGCATTGATAATCCTAAAATCCACCCGTCATTGACACAGCACACAATAAAAAAGGCGAACCGAAGTTCGCCGTTGGGGGATGTTTTACATTCGTTTTCCGTTATTGTCCGTTGAAAAGCTGTTGTTGCAACTTTTTCCGCTCTTCAGGAGAAGCCTTCATTAATTGCTCAAATAGCATCAGAACATTTCGCGCTTCTTCATCCGATAACACTGGCCTCTTGCCTTCAAAGGCATCCTGTACGGCTTTCAAAAAAACTTTGGTATTGAAATCAAGATTTTTCGACGTCATATCCATAATCATCTTCTGCCCCACGTCGTATCCGATAACATAACTCATTTTATCTTGAACTGTCTTTAAATATTCTCTGTTTGCCATCTGTTGCTTTTTGGACGGTACAGATTTTTTGACCTTAGTTGAATCTTGCTGTGCGGTCGCAACAACACATATCATCAGTAACATCACGCCAAAAGTAATTTTCATATCCTTCACCTTTTTAAAATTCCAATCACTTTACCTGTATCAATTCCACTTCAAAGATCAATGCCGCACCTGGTGGAATAACTCCTCCGGCACCACGATCGCCGTAAGCCAAATCGGAGGGAATGTAAAACTCACATTTTCCTCCTTCTTTCATCAATTTCAATCCTTCCGTCCAACCTTTAATGACTTGATTTAACCTAAATTCAGCTGGCTCTCCCCGTTTGTATGACTCATCGAAAACCGTACCATCAATCAACCTGCCGCGGTAATGTACAACAACGGTATTGGTATCTGTTGGTACCTTCCCTTGTCCGTCGCGCAACATTTTGTACTGCAAACCGCTGGCGGTAGTTTTTACGCTATCTTTTTTTGCGTTATCGGCAAGAAACGCATCGCATTGGCGTTTTGTTTCTGCTATTTCTTTCTGTCGTTTCTCCATTTCCGCCATTTGCTGTTCTTGCATACGAGTTTGAAACGTCATCATCGCAGATTGAATTGCACTGTCCGGCAACGCCGCCGCTTTGCCGTTGAATGCATCCTGCAGCCCTTGTAGTACAAACGGCGTAAGCAGGTTGAAATTTTTTTGTTTAATGTCGTTAAGAATTCGCTGACCGATATCATAGCCGATCACATAACTGATTTTCTGATCTTCGGTTGTCAAATTCGACTTGGCTTGCGGTTGTTTTGCTGTTGTTTTTGACTTTTGTGCAAAACCGCCTGATGCCATCACCAGCACAAGAACAACTGCCCAGATGATTTTCATAAAAACTCCTTCATTATATTTGGGTAAATGAACAGTGGAATATACAAAAAGGAAACTCGAAATCTGAGAAGAAAATATTTACAACTGAAATATTACAGACCGTATGTCTCAATCAATGGTTCAATGACATCGCGCCAAACAGCGTACGCTGCTGCGGTAAGATGAACACCATCTGTGGTATACTCATTTTTCAAAACACCGTGTGGCGACAGGAATGTATTGAGGTCAACGTATGGTATTCCACGTTGCTTGCAGTACTGTTGCAGTAACTGATTCAGTTTTGCAACGTCGGCATTTTTCATCTCCGCCCGTTTCCACTTCGGGTTGACATGCAGTGTTGATTGAACAACCGGAGTAATCTTGTGTCTTTGAAGTGAATCTATTACCTGTACGTAGCGGACGAAAATTGTATCCACGGCAATACCGTCATAGATATCATTAATGCCCGCCATGATAAAACAAAGTTTCGGTTGTAACCGATACACTTGATGCAGTCGTTGAAGCATACCGGGAAGATTATCTGACCCGATACCGCGATTAACAACGCGCTCTCTTCCCAGCAATTCTGCCCAATTACCGCCATACGTTATTGAATTGCCGAGAAAAACTATATCAGCGCGTTCAATTTTGGAAAGTTCATATAGCGCAGTAAGATTTTTATAGGTTGGATTTTTCAAATAGAGCGAATCATACGCAGTTTGTGAAACGGCAATGGAAACAGTAACAATAGAAGCGAGGAACAGCGCTTTGTGTCGCTGCAGTACTGCGGTTATTCTCATATCCCAAACTTTGCTTTCAAGAACTTCATCACTTTGACGTGTGCATCGTCGGCATGAGCTTTATCATACTTCGGATTGCTTGGGTTGGCAAATGCATGAACCGCGTCGTAGTTATGCACTTCAAGATTTTTCTTTGCCGCTTTCATATTCTTTTGAAACTCTGCCACAACGCTGGGTGAAATGTAACCGTCTTGCGAGGCAAAAATTCCAAGCACATCGCATTTGAGTGTTTTCAATTTGTTCAGATCTTTTTCCGGCATTCCATAGTAGATAACACATCCGACCGCTTGTTTGCCGAGCATTAATGCGCTTTGCATTGACCAGCCGCCGCCAAAACACCAACCTATGGTGGCAACGTTTGCCTCTTTGCCAATGTAGTTCATTACTCCCTTAATAATTGTTCGGGAGCGTTTGTCTTTCACCGATTGCATCAATTGGCTTGCTTCCTGCGGAGTTGCGGCTACTTTGCCGTCATACAAATCAAGAGCAATAACAGTAACATCGCCAAGTTCTTTTTGCAGTTTTTCCGATTCCTGTTTGATGTAATCATTCAATCCCCACCATTCATGAAAGACGAAAAGATACTTGTTGGTAGGATTCGGTGATTTTACCTCAAAGATTCGCGCTTCTTTCTTGTCATCAGTCGGAATCATTTTTATGGTTCCCCCCTCCAACTTCAGCAGAAATGGTTCGGGCGCTTCATGCAATGCAGCAAACGCGGTGTTACCTGCCAATGAAGCAAATTCTTCAGTTGCCGACATACAGCACGATTCTTTCTCTTGCGCAATTAACATTCCATAGAACAGCATAATGAACGCCAATATTGATTTCATAGTACCTCCTCTATTTAGAAATAATCACAGGTTCTATTTCAAGGCGGATGCCGAATGTTTGCTCAACACGATGTTGAATTTCTTGAGCCAATGCAAGAAGCGCCGAAGTGGTACCACCACGATTTACCAATGCAAGCGTATGATTGTCAGAAATTCCTACACCGTTTTTTGTATATCCTTTCTTGAAACCCGATTTTTCAATCAGCCACGCGGCAGGAATTTTCACCTGGTCTTCAAAAGGAAATGTAGGAATCTCTGTACCGTCACCATTCTTTTTCCACAGTTTACTGATAACTGATAACTGATCACTGTCTACTATCGGATTCATAAAGAATGAGCCAACCGATTTCGTATTAGGATCATTCGGATCAATCACCATTGATTTCTTTTTGCGCAGTGACAACACCACATTACGGACTGCCGTCAAAGATTCTTTTCCATCGGCAAGAGAAGAAAGTGGAACGGATGCTTCAATAATTTTTTTCACTTCGGGATAATTAATCGTCGGCGTTCCATTTTTCATTAACCGAAAGGTTACTTCGGTAATGATGTATTTATCTGCATCCCGAGATTTGAAACGGCTCTGTCTGTACGAAAATTGACATTCAGCAGTTGAAAATGAAATTTCCTGCAAGGTTGAGCGATCGATAGCTTTTACCGTTGTTATCGTATCTTTCACTTCCTGCCCGTACGCGCCGACGTTTTGTATCGGTGTAGCGCCGACACTGCCGGGAATGCCTGACAAACACTCTACCCCCGCATACCCTTTTTCAACGCACATCTTCACAAACTTGTCCCACTCTTCACCTGCCTGCACTGTAGCAAGGATATCATTTCCATCTTCAGTAAATGACATTCCTTTACAATCAATTTTCACAACAAGACCATCGAATCCATCGTCGGAAAAAATTGTATTACTTCCACCGGCAAGAATGTGGAGGCGAAGATTGTGCATTCTCGCAAATTCAAATGCTTCTTGTATCTCGCTGACTGACGTGCACGTACAAAAATATTTTGCATTCCCGCCAAGATAGATGGTTGTGTATGGGGCTAAAACGATATTTTCAAGGATAGTCACTTGCTTACTGTTCACTGTTTATTGCTCGGCGGCTTTTCTAATTCTATCCATCAATGCTAATCCAATGCCATCTTCGCTCACTTGCTCGCAATAAATAGTTTGAATTCCTTTCCTGTCACACTCCCGAAAAAAATGAAACAGCGACCGGGCGTACTCTTCTTGAGTGCGACAGACTTTCGACAGTCCAAATTTTTTCTTGCCAATTTTTTGCAAACCAATATACGCGGACGACTTCATCGGCACTGTTTCTTCCACTCCGCTGACGATGAAGACGTATGCCAGCGGCGAATAGTGACGGTACTTGATGCCGGGACTTTTCACTTTGTCGTGACTCTGATTTTTTGCAAGCCGGGTTGACGGAACGACATCACGAAGTTGTTCCAGCGATACCCCTCCGGCGCGCAAGATGACCGGCGATGAACCTGTGCAATCAACAACGGTAGATTCAACACCGATTCGCGAAGGATTCCCTTTTAAGATGCAAGCGATTCTTCCATTCAAATCATGCTTCACCGCTTGCCATGTAGTAGGACTTGGCATTCCTGAAATGTTTGCCGACGGCGCAGCAACCGGAAGACCGCACTCATTCAAAAATTTTTGTGCGACAGAATGCTTTGGAATACGCACACCCACGGTATTCAATCCTGCCGTTGCTGCAGAAGAAATGCGTTTATTTTTTGGCAACACCAGCGTCAGCGGACCAGGGAAAAATTTTTCCATCAATTTTTCTGCAAACGATGGAATCTTCGATACAACCGACGGTAATTGTCCCAACTCGCCGATATGCACAATCAGCGGGTTATCCGCGGGGCGACCTTTTGCTTTAAAAATTTTTTCTACCGCTTCACGACTGAATGCATTTGCCCCCAGACCATAGACAGTTTCTGTCGGAAAAGCAACGAGTTCATTACGAAGAATAAATTCGGATGCCGTTGTCGCCGATGTTGTAATTATTGTGCGCATGCGTTTATATGAATATCAGAAAAATTGCCCACAGAGCAAAGAAAAGTTTACGCAGACAAATTGTTTTTCACAAATTTCCCCTTTACAACTTACACAAAAGACTGTATCTTTTTGCCATTATGGAAAGAAGGTATAAGAGTAATACCTACACCACTGCGCTAAAAGAGGCGCTTTCCTCACTCCTTGCCGGTTCGTTATCTCTATCGCAAGAACATTAAAATTTGAAGATGTCAAAGCAACGATGTTATTCCGAACGGCAGAACACGAACGAATCTCATCGCAATTAATTGAAGTATATTTCAAAACTATTTGTAATGTTCTGCTTGCTAAAATAAATGAAACTGATGGTTTGCCAGATTCACTTTTTAACTGTCTGAAACAAAATTTAAAAGTGTGGAGTGTGGAGGAATATAAAAAACATCATAGAACACGACTGGAATATTATTACAAACTTTGCCGTAAAGCGATTGCGGCAGAGTTGATCACTTCTCCCTCCTAATCTGGGAAACAATCGTGATATCTTTCCTGATCTTAAACATCCCCCTTGCAAAGAGGGATGTTACGAAGTAACAGGGGAATTAAAACTTCCGAGGGACTTAATATCCCCCTTTTTAAGTGGGTCGCGACAAAGTCGCAGGGGGATTTGAGAAAGAAATTTCGCAATTATTACCTATATTTCTTCATGCACAACGGCTCTTTCAGTCTTCCTCTCGGTTCCACATCCATTCATTATTCCGTTCTCGGCAGTGGTGCGCCCCTTCTCATTTGTCCCGTAACATGGGGAATTGACGGTCACCGCTGGACAACATTAGAAAAACTGGCAAAAGATTTTACACTCATCCGCCTCGATCCTCGTGGAACAGGAAAGTCAGGTCCTGTTATGGGAAAAAGCGAATACGGAATTCCAACACTCGTAAACGATATTGAACTTCTGCGCGTTCATTTGGGAATTGATACCTGGAATGTCATGGGACAATCGGCCGGCGGATGGACGGCGCTGGAATATACATTGTCCCATCAACCACAGGTGAACAAACTCATCGTTGTTTGCTCTGCACCAACCGGACAATTTCATAAAGGAACATTTCGCGATCCGGCGCATCCCTTGTTCCCACAGTACGAGCGACTCTCAAAAGAAATTCGTACGTTGCCGCACCACGAGCGGGTGAAGAAATTCAATCGCACCATTTATCAGTACGATGTGCAAACAGCAGAAGGACGAGAAATTATCGACAGCGTGTTCAGCCAAACAGATTTCGATCCAAAACGAAATCAATATTTTGTCATGGATGAATTGCCGCGGTACAATGTTGTAGACCGTTTGCACGAAATCGCAATTCCAACGCTCATCATCGGCGGCAAGCACGATGTCCATGTTTCACCCTCGTGGAGCGAGGTGATGGCGGAAAAAATTCCGAATGCACAATTGGTAATAATGGAACATTCCGGACACTTTCCATGGCTGGATGAACCTGAAAAATTCTTTACTACCGTCAAACAATTTCTGCAATGACACTGCAAGAAAAACTTCGCGACGCTTTGCAAGATATCGTCGAAGGGAGAAATGTCAAACGCGCCAAGCACGATTTGGTGTATAATGGAAAGGACGTTTCCGAATTGTTCGTAGAGGTATTGTACCGCTGTAACTTTCTTCCCACCACAGTAAATACAGTTGAAATAGCGCCCGGCGAGCGTGTTCCCGCATTTTATCTTGAGAATCAGACGGCATATTTCGGCTGGGTCTTCTGGGAAAAATTTACCCAGTTGCGTTTGCGGAAATTGTTCGGTACAGTAGTGCGGAACACTAAGGGGGATTGGCTCATCCAAATCACACCGACGAGTTCAAAAATTATTTACGTCAACCAATTAACCGTATTTGAAATGGACATCGACCGTCCGTTTGAATTATGAGATATGTTGTCTGCTGGAGTGCGCTTTGGTGCAGTATGCTCGTTGCACAAGTGCACATTCCTATTCACATTGTTCGGTACCACGCTGATGTTCACCTTGATGAACAAAACGCTGAAATCGAAGGGACTCTTTCGCTCTGGCTGCGCGTTGCCCGCGATTCTCTCAGCACAATTGAATTCTCCGCTCTGTCAAACATTGAAATCAATGCTATTCGTGATAATGACGAGGATCGTTTTTCGTACCGTCGCACACCAAGTGAAAGAAATTCTTATCACTACATCATCTCGCTTCCGGCGGTGCGGCGTGCCGGCGACTCTATTTTTGTCAATGTAGCATTCAGCGGAACCTTCGATACCTCATCATTCGCTTCGCTGTTTATCAATCCACGGGAATTTATCCTACTTCATTCATCAAGCATATCATGGCTGCCGTATTGGGGAACCGATACTGCAGAACGTGGTTCGCTGTATGTAACTACCTCTCCCCGATTTCGGGTTGTTCACGGTTCACCACCCGATTCAACACTGTTAACCGAAGAGCAGCAGACATGGTATTATTCACACGCTGGTGCGGTACTGTTGGATGAATTCTTTTCCTTTTGCGGCTCCACGACAGTAACTGAATTGGTAAAACGAAGCGCTGATTCAACGTCAACGGTGAAACTTGTCATCGATACTACCCGTTTCTATCTTCCCTTTGCAGATTCTCTGTTGACATATTTAGTAGATGCGGCAGAATATTTTACCAAGAACACTGGATTGTCGCCCAAACTATTTACCCACACCTTTGC
>JBFMDF010000024.1:0-14508 GCA_040753935.1 Bacteroidota bacterium
TTGCCTGCGTCAAATTCTGCACCAAGCACGGTAACAAACGACCGCTTCTCCAAATCTTGACAGAGCAGTTTGTTGGCGCGTGTAAAAAGATCACGAGGGGTAAGATCAAAACCATGCAACGACCGAAGAATACCTTGCACTTTCGACATGTAGAGCGCCGCGGAAGTTCCTTTGCCACTCACATCGCCAATGACTACAGTGATCTTTGAATTATTGGCGTGAAGATAATCGTAAAAATCTCCGCCAACTTCCATTGCGGGAATTGACGTTCCGGAAATATCTAACCCGGCAATGTTCGGCGTTGACTGAGGAAGCGAATCAAGTTGAATGCGCCGAGCGATTTCAAGTTCGTGTTTCATTCTCTCCTTTTCGGCCAACTGCTCATACAAAAATGCATTTTCAATAGCCACTGAAGCCTGTGTTGCCACAGTGGCAAGAAATGCCAAATCTTCTTGTTGAAACGTCGTTTCTGCCTGTTTTTCACCCACCAGAATCGCTCCGATTAATCGCTCTTTCGAGCGGATCGGAATTATGTACTGAAATCCCTCTTGCTGAAATTCTTCTTTGATAGGAGAGGGCAGATATTGCACACGGGTTTCATTATAAAATTGCTTAATGGCCGGAATCAGCGTTGCTTCATAACTGACGCAGAAACTCTTCCAGTGCTCGCCATTGAAGCCGTATGTTTCCTCACATGTGCAGCATCGTTCATCTCGGAAAAAGATGACGCCCGCCGTTTTCAACCTCATCAACTCGCTCAATTTCTGAACAAATTTTTTGGATAATTCCTCCATGGAAAGTGTTGTCGCAAGTAACTCGCCTAATTCCTGTTGCGCTCTTCGATAGTCGTACTGCTGGCGGAAATACTTTTTGTCGATGTACCGCTGTCCCAGTACGCGTACCTTCATAAAAAGAAACGTTACACCAATGGCAAGAATCATCAGCAGTACGCGCTCGGAAGAAACACGTTCAGAGGCAAGTTCTGGTGAATCGTTGACTTCAATTGATGTTCCGGTGAAGACGATATTTGTGTTGGGAAAATGAAGTTGAGGAAGTTCAAAAAATGTCCAAATGAGCATGTAGAACACCAGCACCGTCCATACAGCAGTAAACAGACTGTACTGCGTATTGCGCCGAACACGGAATGAAATATCTAACAGCCGGTACCTGCCGATGGTGTAAAGATAGGCAAAGGGAATGATCATCAGCAGTATTCCGTAAAAGCCGAATCCGAACAGCCCCAACTGTTGACGGAAACCAATCGTTATTAGTACGCTAATTGCAGCAACACCACCATAGGTCCACCCGATCACTTTGCTTAGTCGACGAGATTCTTCTGAAGCAAACTTTCTGTACTTGAAAAGAATGAATAAGCCGAAAAGCGGCAATGCTACTACTGGAATCGCCGTATTCCACCACAGAGTCAATCCTACCAAAACAACGGATAAGATATAGTATGACCGGGCAATCCATTTTCGTGAAATCAACTCGGGACGTTCCACCGGAAAGTAGTGAAATGCGTGAAAGAGAAAAGGAACGGCAAGCGTGTACGAAATAATGAACAAGAAGTCTCGCACAGCAGAAAACGGCGTTTGAATAAAATCGCGGCGAATGGCAAATACTGCAATACAGTACCCGAGCAGAAGAAAAGCAAAGCCAATCAGCCGCGCGCCCAAAATATTCGGACGTGAAAAGACAATAAAGAATCCAACCGCCATAATGACCATGCCGCTCAGGCACAATATCAGCACGGCAACAGGTATGCCGAACTTGGCGAGTTCGACATTTACTTCCATCGGCTTGTTGTTGCGGAGAATGTTGTACTTCAGCGATTTGCCAATTTGCCCCAGTCGCATGATGCGGTCTGCATCAAAAGCATTCTGAAATTCTTCATTATTGATACGCACAATGAGATCGCCCACCTTCAAGCCTGCTCGATCGGACGCGCCGCCGGGAATCACCTCAATAATCATCACATAGGTGGGGAGGAGAACAAAAAGATCTTGGGTAATAGCTGAACGGTCAATGGTGAAGGTTAGTTGTTGATTCCATGAGGGACGAAGAACATCAATACGAATGGTATGGGATGGAGTCTCAGAAAACGCCTCATACGCATCCTTCACCGTATTCACCTCTCCACCGTTGATAGAAAGAACCAAATCCCCTACCATCAATGAATCAACAGATGCCGGCACCGATGGCGGCTGTGATCCCAACAACGGCTTTTTATTTACCAACTTGCCGTGGATGTTTTTCACAACCATTAATCTTGCATTCACATCGCGGAAGTAATTTTCATCCGAAGGGAGACTGACGAAGCGATACAATGTAACTACTGAAAAAACGAACAACAGCGTCGCACACAAAACGACAACGATCCGTAAAATTCGTATATGGCGGTGATTAAAAATCATGAAGGGCTATGTAACTACTTCTTTTTCTTACGATTTCGTTGTAGAACGAGATTTTATCTTGTCCTACTTACGTTGTATAGTACTGTAAGTTACAGACACAAACTATAAAGTTTTACCCTAAAAACAAACTCACCCATCGAACGGGGGCATTCTTACCAATTTTTTGAGCGGTTTTACTGTTCTTCCTCATCACGCCTTGCCCTTCGGAAGCTCTTTTCTTACTTTCCTTCACAATGCCAGAGTCTATTCTCTCAAAATTTCATCCGATTGTCCGTTCGTGGTTTGTCCACACCTTCGGCACGCCAAGCCCGCCGCAAGCGCAGGGTTGGCCCTCTATTGCTGAAGGCAATCACACATTGATTGTAGCGCCAACCGGATCGGGAAAAACGCTCGCCGCATTTCTGTGGTGCATTAATCATTTGCTCTACGACCTCGTCGATAAAGAAAAAAGCAAACATCCATACGTTCATAAAGGAGTAAAAATACTTTACATCTCTCCGCTGAAAGCGCTCAACAACGACATTCACCGCAATCTGGATATTCCCCTCAATGGAATTGTAAATGAAGCAAAAGCGCATGGCTTTCATCTCCCGCCCATTCGGAAAGCGGTACGCACAGGTGATACAACACAATCTGAACGCGCTTCAATGCTAAAACATCCGCCCGATATTCTCATCACCACTCCGGAATCGCTCTATTTAATGTTGTCATCGGGGAAAGCGCGGAAGATGTTTCACTCTGTGCGCTATGTTATTGTGGATGAAATCCACGCCATCAGTAACAACAAACGCGGCGTGCATCTTTCGGTAACATTGGAGCGGCTGGAAGAAGTAGTACGACAGGGAAGAGACGCTTCGACTTATCCCGACAAAATGCATCAAGATTCGCTCAGCGTACCAAACAGTTTCGTCCGCATCGGACTTTCTGCTACACAGCGGCCGTTGGATGAAGTGGCAAAATTTCTCGGCGGTATGGAATGGAAAGACGGAGAACTCATTCGTCGACCTGTGAACATCATCGATACAGGGTACAAAAAGGATGTTGACCTTCAGGTCATCTGTGCTCCGCATGATTTTTCGGATATGGTTGCAGATAGCGCGTGGAATGCCATCTATCCCAAACTGCTCGAATTGATTTTCCGACATCAATCAACTCTTATCTTTGTCAACAACCGTCGGCTTGCTGAACGAATTTCTGCAAAACTAAACGAGATGCTGGAAGGAGAATCCGATACATTCAACAACTACGCTGTCCCCTTTACGTTGACCACCAACGTAAGCAAACCTGAACGGGGGCTTTCTCCCTTCAAAGTCTTCGCTTACCACGGCAGTATGTCGCGCACGGTACGGGATCGGTTGGAGGCTGATTTGAAATCTGGAAAACTACGAGCGTTAGTTACAACATCTGCACTCGAACTCGGCATCGACATTGGCAGTGTTGACCTTGTCGTGCAAATTCAATCGCCGAAAAGCATTGCACGGGGTGTACAGCGCGTTGGCCGGTCAGGACATCTAGTCAGTGCACTGAGTAAAGGAAGAATCTTTGTCACTCACCGCGAAGACTTACTCGAATCCACTGTGGTGGCAAAAGCAATGACCGAACACGCCATTGAACAAACGTCCATTCCACAGAACTGCCTCGACGTTCTTGCGCAACAGATTGTTGCGATGGTCGGTATTGAAGAGTGGAACACAGACGAGTTGTTCGATGTCATTCGCCGTTCATACTGTTATCATACCTTGACGGAAAAAATTTTCCATTCGGTTCTCGACATGGTTGCCGGACGATACACCACCGAAGCATTTCGCGAACTGCGCGCCCGTATTGTATGGGATAGACTGCACAACACACTCACGGCGTTGCCCGGCTCTTCAAAACTTGCCTTGACAAATGCCGGAACAATACCCGACCGCGGTTACTACAGCGTCTATCTCGAAGACATGAAAACGAAAGTCGGTGAAGTAGATGAAGAATTTATTTACGAAAGCAGAACCGGCGATACCTTTATCCTCGGTTCTCAGGTATGGCGCATGGTGGATATCGATGCAAACAACGTGATTGTACAACCTGCGCCGGGACAACCTGCCCGCATGCCGTTCTGGCGCGGCGAAATGATGGGGCGAACGTATGAATTGTGTTTGAAACTCGGTGAATTTATTGAAGTACTCTCAGAACAACGTTACTCTGAGCACACAAGCAAAAGGATAGCAACAGTAAACGCACCGAACGATGTCCCTTCAACTCACGAATTCCAACACAACAGGGATTCGTTCGCTCAGGATAACATCAATAAATTTTTACAGAACTTTCCAATTGACGAACATTCCACCTACAACATTATCGAATACATCGCCGAACAAAAAACCGCAACACAACTCGTTCCTTCTCATTCCACAATTGTGGTGGAAGGATTCCGCGATGAAATCGGCGATCCGCGTATTGTTGTTCATTCACGGTTTGGAAAAGGAATCAACGGACTGCTCGGCATCGTGCTGCACCATCATCTGCAACAACGGCTCGGCATCGAAATTCAGATGCTGTATAATGACGATGGAATTCTGTTCCGTTGTTCCGATGTTGAACGCCTGCCTCTCGATATTTTTTCAACAATTGATTTCCATTCCGCGCAGCAGATTATTCTCGACCAACTCCCCTCGTCACCGTTGTTCGGCGCATTGTTCAGACAGAATGCAGAGCGCGCACTCCTTCTTCCCAAAGGAAGTCCGGGAAAGCGCCGCCCTTTCTTTCTCCAGCGATTGAAAGCCGCCGATCTTTTGCAGATTGTAAAACAGTACAGCGACTTTCCCATCGTGATTGAAACCATGCGCGAATGTTTGAACGACGTGCTCGATTTCAAACACTTCAACGAAGTGCTCACCAAAATTGCGAATAATGAAATACGCATTCATACTGTTCACACTGAATTTCCATCACCGTTCGCCTCAAGTTTGCTGTTCGACTTCACGATGGTGTATATGTACGAATGGGACGACCCGAAAGACTCCACAAAAGAAGTATTTGCGCAACTGAACCGTGAATTGCTCTCGGAAGTCATTCCCATAGCAGCGGCTACCACCGTTGTACGGCATGAAGCCATCAGCAAAGTTGAAGAGCAACTGCAATTCACCTCCCCAACACGGAAAGCCCGTTCCGCCTCCGAACTCATGGAAATTCTTTTGCGATTGGGAGAACTCACCGAAGCAGAATTGCAGGAACGAAGCGAGCACAGAGAATTTATACAGGAACTGAAAGAAAAAAATATTATCACCCAAATTTCATTGGGAAGAAATAAGTACTATGTACTAACTGAAGAATTGCCGATTTACCGTTCATTCGAATCAGGCGGTGCGCAAGAACACCGTTTCAAAAGAGAAGAAGCGCTACGCTATGTAGTGTTGCGAATGCTCCGCTCTCACGGACCATTAACCGCCGCCACTATTGCACAGCGATTGAGTATTTCTACTACTGACTGTGAAACTCTTCTTCAGTCTCTTCAAAAATCAGAAAACATCATCCATGGAATTTTTACACGCGAAAGTTCAATAAACCAATGGTGTTACCGTCCCAACCTCGAACGCATTCATCGGGCATCCATCAACATCCTTCGCAAAGAAATACAACCCGCAACCATTGCCGACTACGTACAATTGTTGTTGCGCTGGCAACATCGCCATCCCAACACTCAGGAGAACGGCGAAGAAGGAATCCGTACTGTCGTTGATACACTGCAGGGATACGCTCTTCCTTCTGAACTGTGGGAAGCGGAAATTTTTCGCACACGCATAGCACAGTACGACGGCTCCGTTCTTCGATCGCTTGCATTGCGCGGCGAAGTCGTCTGTATCGGAATGCCGTCAGGAAAATCCTACTGGGTGAGGCGTGGTGAGGGAGCGCTGTTTGCTTCAGAAAAAGAGCAGTCGCTGGAAAAATTATCGCCTACTGCACGAACGGTGTACGACTTCCTACACCACCAGGGGGCGTCTTTTCTTTCCGACATTCGCAGTGAACTGCCTCTTTCCCTCACCGCTCTCAATCGTTCGATCGCAGAACTTTTCTGGCGCGGACTAATTACGAACGACGTGGTAGATGAAGTGTTGAATGTAAAACGATATCGCGAAGAAGATGTACACCTTCCGGAGGAACGAATTGAAATCGTAAATCCGCGAAGAAATCCATTCACCAAAACAGCGATGCGTGGTGTGCGAAAGGCATTACAAGACGTCCCCGGCTGGCGCGGCAGATGGTCGCTGGTGCACACGAAAAGTATTCTTGGCTCACCCCTGACAGAGGAAGAGAAAATTCAGCAACAAGCGCGGCAGTTGCTGTTGCGTTACGGCATTGTTGCCCGCGAAATAGCAAAGCGCGAAGAGCATCTTTTGCCGTGGTCTCTTCTCGCAATGGAATTACAGCGAATGGAAATGCGCGGAGAAATTCGTCGGGGCTACTTTGTCGAAGGACTCTCGGGAATGCAATTTGCCCTTCCCGAAGCTGTGACGATGATGGAAACAATAAAAACAGAACGTCATACAATGGAAGAACCGCTCGTTGTTAATGCGTGCGATCCGGCAAATCCGTACGGTAGTGGTATTGAACTTCCGCAGGTACACTCGACCTTCCGACGCGTGGCTTCAAACTTCCTCATATATTACAAAGGTATGCCGATTGTATGGTTAGAAAATTACGCCGCGCGCATCTCTTTGATTGCTGAACCATCGGAAGAGATGGTCCGACGTGCACTGCTTCAATTTCTAAACCACATTCGTACCTCCTATACCGACAAAAGTGAAATAGTAGTGGAGTATTGCAACGACCTCAGACCGAGCGAAAGTCCGATGGCAGATATTCTCCGTTCCATCGGGTTTTATCGCGATAAAATCCAAACGATGAGATTGGATTTGAGATAGTTTGAATTTGAAAAGGCAATCAATTAGATTATTCAAAAAAAAAGGAATCCGTATGAAATTCTTCACCATTTTCTGCTTTCTCTCATGTCTTCCTCTTCTTGCGCAAGACTCCATCACCATTAGCGATATTCGCTCAGCCGAAAAACTCATCGGTGTGCAGTTTACTGATGCCAAACGGGATTCTATGCTTGGCGATCTGCAATCACAGTTAAAAAGTTATCAATCCCTTCGCAAAATAGATTTGCCGAACAGCGTTGTCCCTTCCATACTTTTCAATCCACTGCCGGTTGGAATGTCGCTATCGAAAGGGAAAAGCGTTTTTGCGTACGAACCGCCGAATCAGGTGTCACTTCCAAAAAATCCCGACGACCTCGCCTTTTACTCTGTAGCCGAACTTGGCGTGCTCATCAAGACAAGAAAAATTACTTCAACACAATTAACAACATTGTATCTGGAGCGGCTGAAGAAGTACGGGCCGATACTGCAATGCGTTATCACACTCACTGATTCGCTTGCTCTTGCACAAGCGGCTCGTGCGGATAAAGAAATTGCGGCGGGGAAATATCGCGGTCCATTACACGGTATACCGTACGGCGCAAAAGACCTTCTTTCAACAAAGAAATATCCGACGACGTGGGGTTCGGTACCATTCAAAGAGCAAGTCATTGATGAAGATGCAACGGTCATCAAAAAGTTAGAACAAGCCGGCGCTGTACTGGTGGCAAAACTCACCTTGGGAGAACTTGCATGGGGCGATGTGTGGTTTGGTGGAAAAACACGAAATCCGTGGGATACCTCGCAAGGATCCAGCGGTTCATCTGCCGGTTCTGCATCGGCAACAGCCGCGGGACTTGTTGCCTTTGCCATCGGTTCGGAAACCTATGGTTCTATTGTGTCGCCGTCAACTCGATGCGGAACGACCGGTTTACGTCCCACGTACGGACGAGTGAGCCGCACCGGTGCAATGGCGCTTTCCTGGACGATGGATAAACTGGGTCCTATCTGTCGCACTGCTGAAGATTGTGCATTGGTCTTCAACGCCATCTACGGTGCGGACGGAATTGATCAAACGGTGTACGATGTACCGTTCCGATACGAACCAAAGAACGTCGATGTACGAAAACTCCGCATCGGATATCTGAAAGCAGATTTCGACAGCGCGAAACTGTGGAAGGCGTACAACGATTCCGTATTACTGGTCATGAAAAATCTCGGCGCGACATTGATTCCGATTGAATTACCAAAATTTCCTGTGGATGATATTGTTATTATGCTGAGCGCTGAATCGGCAGCGGCGTTTGATGACGTGACCCGCAGCGGCAAAGATGATTTAATGGTTCGTCAAATTAAAAATGCATGGCCCAATTCATTTCGAGCATCCCGTTTCATTCCGGCTGTTGAATACATTCAAGCCAGCAGAGTGAGAACACTGCTGATTCAACAAATGGCAAAACTGATGGATACTATTGATGTGTATATCAACCCCTCGTTGGAAGGAAACAGTTTGCTGTTGACAAATCTAACCGGCCATCCTTCCGTTACCGTTCCTGCCGGCTTTACAGAAAAAGGGACGCCGGTGAGCATCACATTCACGGGAAAATTATTTGATGAAGGGACATTGCTTGCCGTATCAAAAAAATATCAAGAAGCGACCGGCTATCATCGTCGCCATCCAACGTTGAATTGATATGCAGCATTTCATCCTCGACGGCTACAATCTTATTCACGCCATGCCGGCACTCAAGAAAACTCTCGCGCACGATGCACAATCGGCGCGGGAGATGCTCATTCATTCTGTTGCACGATTAACGCACCGGAAAAAATTTCGCTGTACCATTGTTTTCGATGGCTCGCCACCGTCCAATGCTGTCAAGCAATCCCCCAACGCGCCAATTCACGTCGTCTATTCGTCTCCACAGAATGCCGATGCAAAAATCAAACAGATGATCGAGCAATCGAAACATCGTTCACTGCTCGTCATCGTTTCTTCCGACAGAGAAATACTCAACTTCGCAAAAGTCTGTTCCTGCCAAACGCACACATCAAAACATTTTGCCAATCTCCTTTCTCAGACGAATGATGTACCCACAGAAAAATCGGACACCCCTCTTTCACAAGCTCAAATTGATGAATGGCTGAAGATTTTCGGAGAGAAGTAATCAGCTTGGTTTTTCCTCTTCTTGTTTCAAATATCTGGTGATTGTCATAGAGAAAGTGTAACAGACTCAACTTATTTGCGTTTTTCAAAAATCATATCTATAAACACTACTCTCACAAATCAAAAACATTTCAAAAAAAACAGTCACCACACTTGACAAATGGAGATTCATATATTAAATTTAGGTAAACCTAAATTTAATATTAAGGATACCGTAGTTAGTGGAAACAATAGAAAATTCACAGCTTAATGAAATCAGACAAAAAAAACTCTATTCGGTTGCAATGTATTTGAGTCTGTTTACGATCGTCTACAATATTGCAGAAGGTTTGATTTCAACGCTGGTCGGCTATGCAGATGAATCGCTGACGCTTTTCGGATTTGGTGTTGATAGTTTTATTGAAACCATCTCCGGCATCGGCATTGCCGCAATGGTCATACGAATTGCGAACAATCCCAACAGCAGTAAAAGTCCGTTTGAAATTACAGCGCTAAAAATTACCGGTTGGTCGTTCTATCTACTGTCGGTAGGATTGTTGATTTCAGCAATCATTTCCGTTGTCAGCGGTCAGCAGCCGACATCAACATTTTGGGGAGTGGTGATTTCACTTATTTCTATTGCGTGTATGATTGCGTTAATTCACTACAAAAGGAAAGTGGGACATGAACTGCAGTCAAAGGCGATCATTGCAGATGCAAATTGCAACATCGTCTGCGTGTATATGTCGCTGACGTTGTTGGTATCGAGTTTTTTATATGAGGCATTCTCCGTTCCTTATGTCGATGCCGCCGGCGCACTTGGTCTTGTCTATTTTTCGGTAAAAGAAGGACGTGAATGTTTTGAAAAAGCAGAATCACTGAATGGAACATGCAGTTGTGAACACGATTAACACATAACACTTGTCACGTCGTAACGACCGGACAAGTGTAGAGAGTACATGTATGCCAAGCGAACAAATAGAGAACTATCTCAAGAACATCTACAAACTTCAAACAAGTGAACGGAAAGTGACAACAACGTCTCTTTCCAAAAATTTGAACATCTCTCCAGCTTCTGTGTCGGAAATGATTAAAAAACTTGCCGATGAAGGAACGTTGATGCACACGCCGTACAAAGGCGTTGAACTCACTGAAGAAGGAAAAAAACTTGCACTACGCATCATCCGTAAGCATCGGCTATGGGAAATGTTTTTAGTGGAAGTGCTGCACTTCAGGTGGGATGAAATCGATCACGAAGCGGAGAAATTCGAACACATCATGTCCGACAAAATGGAAGAGAAAATCGATCACGTGCTGGGGCATCCACTCATCGACCCGCACGGCGATCCGATTCCAACAAAAGAGGGAGAAATCATTTGCTCAATGAGTTTTCCACTGACGGATGCTTCTGAAGGATCGTTAGTACGGGTACTGCGTGTGAGCGATGCAAATTCCGAACTGCTCCAATATGTGTCGTCGATCGGTATTACGTTGCATAAAAACATTTCCGTCTTGCAGAAAATGAACTTTGATAACTCAATGTTGGTAAAAGTGGGCGACCGAGAAATAAACATCAGTTCGGTGGTTGCCGGCAGTATTTTTGTGGAAACAGTTGAGTGAGGAATCTATGGTCGATCCGTTAAAAGCGCTTATTGTCGCAGGCATCATCATTCTTGTCGTCGTGATATTCCTGCTTCCCGAGTACGGCATTGTAGCGCGATGGAAACGGGCACAACGAGGCGTCCAGCGCATTCTTATTGAAGACGCGCTGAAACATATCTACGACTGTGAATACAACAATATCTTTTGCACCGTGCAAAGTATTGCGGGCGCTCTGCTAATTTCTACTGATGATGCGGCATCGCTTATCAACAGACTCTCGTCTATGGGGTTGCTGACAACAACAGATAAAGGGGTGAGGTTAACTCCTGAAGGAAATTCATACGCTCTTCGCATTATTCGTGTGCACCGATTGTGGGAACGGTATCTGGCAGACGAGACGAGCGTTCCGCAGACCGAATGGCATGCTTCAGCCGAATTACAGGAACACAAACTCACTCCGGCGCAAACCGAAGCTCTCGCCGCACAAATCGGCAATCCGCATTTTGATCCGCATGGTGACCCGATTCCTTCGTCCAGCGGAGAATTGCCGCCAAAGAAGGGTCTTTCGCTTCTCTCAATGAATACTGGTGAAGTCGGCGTTATTACACATATTGAAGACGAACCGGAAGCAGTGTATGCACAACTAAGTGCGCTCGGTTTGTATGTCGGCATGCAGGTGATGGTGATTGAACGGTCGAATGAACGCATCCGTGTTGCCGCAAACGGCGAAGAAATTATTCTGGCGCCGCTTCTTGCTAAAAATATTACGCTCGAACCATTGACGGCAGAAGAAGAGAAGATTGTTGCACCAATGGAGACACTGGCATCAATTAACGTCGGTGAAGAAGCCACGGTGCTGAATATTTCCAAGGCCTGCCGCGGGCAACAGCGGCGCCGATTGCTCGACCTCGGCATTGTTCCGGGAACAACAATCCGCGCAGAAATGAAAAGCGCCTCCGGCGATCCGGTTGCATACAGTGTGCGTGGAGCGCTCGTTGCGTTGCGAAAACAGCATGCGCAAATGATTTTTGTACAAAAATAATTTATGGTAGGTCGGCGGTACTGCCGACCCGTCAAATAAATACTACATGTATGTCGCATTCAATTAAAACAAATTGTGAAGATTGCCCTGTTCATAATCTGGGTAACTTAACCAAACTCGGCATTAACATGAGCCGCTTTGATTATGTGGTGGCTTTGGCGGGAAATCCGAACACAGGAAAGAGTACGGTGTTCAACGCGCTCACCGGATTACGGCAACACACCGGTAACTGGCCCGGAAAAACCGTTACCCGCGCTGAAGGAGGGTTTGAGTACGGCAATAAACGTTTTAAAGTTGTTGATTTGCCCGGCACCTACTCTCTGCTTTCCAACAGCACTGATGAAGAAGTTGCGCGCGATTTTATTCTCTTCGGACAGCCCGATGTAACGGTGATGGTTGTTGATGCAACCCGCCTCGAACGAAACTTGAATTTGGTACTGCAAATTTTAGAAATCACTGATCGTGCAGTGCTCTGTCTGAATTTAATGGACGAAGCAAGACGAAACGGCATCTCGATCGACGACCGCCAACTGGCAAAAGAATTAGGCATTCCGGTCGTACCAACAGCCGCACGGCAGGAAGAAGGTATTCCCGAATTGCTGAAGTACATTTTCGAAGTAGCCACTGGTTCATACATTTGTCGTCCGTACCGATTGGAAAAAACGTCTCCTGCACTGGAACAAGCAATCGTGCAGTTGACGAAAAAAATTCAACACGAATTTCCCGGATTACCGAATGCACGATGGATTGCGCTTCGGTTGCTTGAAGGCGACCAAAAGATTATTGATTCGGTAAAAAGCGGAGAATTGAAGAATTTAACTCGAAACAACACCATCGTGAACACGGGAAGAGAGGCGCTATCGCCTGCATAGGTTTCGCACACACATCGTCGGTGATGTGGTGTTTGATTCTTGCTCATCTTGAGTATAAAAGAAATTGAGAAAACAATGAATAATAAAGAGACCATCCTTTCCACCGCTAACGCGTTGCGTTGGGAAATCGGTGAAAACATTCACGACTCGCTGGTTGAATCTATTTACAAAGAAGCAAATGCCATCGCATCGAAAGTCATTTCCACACCGGAAAGAAAACCGCGATTCAATTTCGACATGACATTGGATCGCATCTTAACAAGCCAATGGCTCGGCTTCCCACTAATGTTTCTTCTGCTTGCCGTTGTGTTTTGGATTACCGTTGAAGGAGCAAATGTGCCATCGGGTATGATTGCATCGTTGCTGGTAGATACAATTCACCCGTGGCTGAGGGGAGTCTTTGCTTCCGCTTCTGCGCCGTGGTGGCTTAACGGCGTACTTGTTGACGGCGTCTGGCTTGCCATGGCATGGGTCATCAGTGTCATGCTGCCGCCGATGGCGATTTTCTTTCCGCTCTTCACACTACTCGAAGATTTCGGCTACCTGCCGCGTGTTGCATTCAATATGGATGCACTGTTCAAAAAAGCGGGGGCACATGGAAAGCAAGCGCTGTCGCTTACAATGGGTTTCGGCTGTAATGCCGCCGGTGTCGTCTCAACTCGCATTATTGACAGCCCACGCGAGCGACTGATTGCCATCATCACGAATAATTTTTCACTCTGCAATGGACGCTGGCCTACGCAAATTTTAATTGCATCTATCTTTTTCGGCTCACTTGTTCCTGCTCATCTGGCGGGAATTGTTACTGCCGGCGCCGTTGTCGGTGTTGCCGTACTCGGCATTGCGTTCACGCTCATCGTCTCATGGGGTTTATCAAAAACTATTTTGAAAGGAGAGGCATCAGCATTTAGTCTTGAACTTCCTCCGTATCGTCCGCCACGTATTTTACAGACACTGTACACTTCTCTTATTGATCGAACACTCATTGTGCTATGGCGGGCAGTTGTCTTTGCCGCACCAGCCGGCGCTGTTATCTGGCTCGTCTCCAACATTCACATTGGCGAATTGAGCATTGCAGAACATTTCATCAATTGGGCGAATCCGCTCGGCCTGCTCATTGGTCTCAACGGCGTCATTTTGCTCGCGTACATCATCGCCATACCGGCAAACGAGATTGTGATTCCAACAGTGCTGATGCTGACGGTGCTCAGCACAAAAATGGCGGGCGTGGGTGAAGGGGCTGGAGTGATGTTCGAGTTGGAAGAACCAAACGCCGTCGCCGATCTTCTCCGTGCCGGCGGATGGACATTTTTAACAGGATTGAATTTGATGTTGTTTAGTCTGCTGCATAATCCATGCTCAACGACCATTTACACGATCTACAAAGAAACAAAAAGTGCAAAGTGGACTACGATTGCCACATTGTTGCCAATTGTACTGGGCTTCACGGTTTGTTTTTTTGTTGCTCAGATCTACCGGCTGGCAATTCAATAAAAACCAGCGAGAAAATTTATTATCTCGTATACTAGCATGAAAT